>DHJK01000027.1:4859-11711 GCA_002404295.1 Legionellales bacterium UBA4722 | reverse complement strand
ATGTCTATAAATTGACATATGTTCATGTCTTTATTTTATATATTTTTTATATTAAGGATAATATCCTAATTGGAATGAAGCCATGCCGCTTATAATAAATCCAGTGGAATTTATTCAGAATAACTGGACCCTAACAAAAAAAAACTTAAAACCTTTTTGGGATAAGCTCTCAAATAACGATATTCTATCGATAGATAACTATGAAAATCTCATAGATAAACTGATGAGCGTTTATGATTACTCACATGAGGAATTAAATGAAAAATTAGCCCTATTTGTTATATCACTTAAATCAAGCTCTGTGAGCGAACAATTAATTAAACTAAAAGCTACTTTACGCCGTTATACATATAAAGATGACACAGAGTGGAAAAATTCATTAAAGAAGTAAAATAGAGTCAAGCATTATTAGCACCACTCTTATCAATCGTTACATTTTCTGGTAGCCCGCTTGATCCAATCGCTTTCCTAAAAAGGCTTTATTGACTTATATCAATATAAAAGGTGGCGGCATCTGTATGATTACTAGTAATTGATCATGAAAAATGACACGAAATGGGAATCCCAAATGCGATATGCACCTAACAAAATAGCTGATTCATGGTATGTCTCAGATAGTCAAATTTCAATTTCATTTCCATTACTTCTTCTTCATCCTAAACCGTATGCTACATGATAGCGAATACTATGAAACTGAGCAAAAATTTAAAACTTACTTCAATCATGGCTATACTTGCCGGTTTTATTTTTTATGCGTATGAGTATATTTTAAGAATATCTCCATCCATTATGGTATCTGGATTTTCATCATCAATGCATATAAGTTCAACGGCATTAGCTGCAGCAAGTTCTTATTATTATTTTGCGTACACGCCCATGCAGCTTGCAGTTGGCTTGTTACTAGATAGATATGAACTTAAAACGGTTTTGACTATTGCCGCTCTTGCTTGCACATTTGGAACGGTTTTAATTCTAATGGCAGATCATTCATTTGTTTTTTCAGTAGGCAGAGTTATCCAAGGATGTGGCTCAGCTTTTGCCTGGATCGGTATTATAAAAATGGCAGCTATTTATATGCCAAAAAAATACTATGGTCTAACAACTTCATTTGGGGCAGTATTTGGATTTATTGGCGCTGCGTTTGGCCAGGCTTTGTTAGGTTCTATGGTAAATTCGTATGGAGATACTATCACTTTAACATTATTAATACTGATGGGATTTTTTATTACATATTTTATTTTTAATGAATTAAGTAGGGCTAAGCAGCAAAATCCATACACACAAGGCATCAAGGAGAAAGCACCGACACCAGCAAAAAAAGTCGCCAAGCAATTTTATATAGTATTAAGGACCCCTTATGTATGGATCGCAGGGATCATAGCTGCCTTATTATTTACACCAACAACAGTCTTTGCCGAGCTATGGGGAGTTAACTATCTGGTAAAGCTCTATTCTTACTCTGTAGCTAAAGGTAGTTTTATTAGTTCAATGATTTTTATAGGTTTTGCAATAGGATGCGCTATATCCGGCGTTCTTACTGTTTTTATATCTAGCAAAATTAAACTTATTAGGTATGGCTCATTGGGGGCTTTTTTATTAGTAATTTGCTTGCTGTATATAAGAATGCCATTTGAGGTGCTCTGCTTTGTAAGTATCTTATTTGGTATGTTTTCTTCTGTGCAGGTTCTCTCTTTTACTATGGGTAGAGATGTTTTACCCGCACGTCTTGCTGGTATCACGGGAGCTATAATTAATCTTATTTGCATGGGAGTGGGAGTTGGATTTCAGCGGCTAGCTGGTAGTTTAATAGCATTATATTGGACAGGCGAGATGAGCGCTACAGGGATACGGATTTATTCGCTAACAGCTTATAGAGTTTCTATGTTAATACTTCCAATAGTGTTGTTATCTTGCTATCTATTTACATTTTTAATAGATGAAAAGCGTAAGACATTGAAATTTAATAGTAAAAAACTTAGGCTCTTGACGACTTTGCCTGGAATCCTGAAATTGGTTAAAGTGAGCCCTATCAAAATATGGGCTCTTCGCGCCTTTGCTTGGAAGACTCAAAAAGCTACCGTAACTGGAGAGAACGGGCCCTGACTAAAGAGGTATTTAAATGTTGGCACTGTTGCAAAAAAATCATTTAATTGTCCGTTGATCGCCGGAAGATTATACATGCCTTGCAACCAAGAAGCTGCTATCCTAAACTGGACGCAGCTTATGGTTGCGCTTTTTTGAAAAAAAAACAATCTAATTACATTTTTTGATTTGGACTACACATCCCTGCTAAAACAGCTACAATTGGATAATGCTCCTCCCCACTCATGATTGAGAATAATGATGTAATATTCTCCGCTATGCTTTTTCCATTCTTAGTTTCAATTCCAACTGTTTCAGCAATAAAAACGCCTTTAGGTAATTTAAAACTTAATCCATAACGAGAAGACATGGGAGTAACGTCTACCCTTGTACTTCCTATATTGCCTTGAGTAAATTTAAATCTCTCGTTAAATTTCTTGAAGGCATCGTTAGATTTATCAGATCGAATAATTAAACGACATGTTCCAGATCCATCACCTGGGCTGAATACAACAAAACGAATGCTCTTTGCTTCAATATTATTTAACTTAACTACTGTAAGTCCATCAATAGTAAGCAGAGAATCATCAGGTATAGGTATTGCATATGTATTAAATGACAGTAACAATAAAAAAAGCATGATATAAATTTTTCTCATATCTATTCTCCATTAAATATAGAAACAAAATATACATTTATACAAAAGCACTTACAATACTAACATTTACCCTGATAAATTAATAGGTTATTACAAGCAGTTTTATCTCCGTTTCAATTCCTTATGATACTTATTGACGACAGGATCACCTGCGTAATGGAAAAGCGGCATGTTGCGGTTTTTTTCTTCTTTACCATTTCGCTCTTGTTTGCTTGCTTTTTCCTTGTCTGAGCATTCTACTCTAGTGTCTCCAAAATGATGGCCTAGGAATTTCCATTTAAAGGTTCCATCATCATTTACAAAACCTCTTCTATTTACAGCAGCAACTTCTTTAGGATCTTCTAAAATCGATTCCATTTGATGCTGCAACTCTTCATCGTTAGTTAACTCTGTAATGGGTCTAGGTAATACACCAAAAAATGAAAAACGAGGCGCATGATCTGAGCGAATTTCAAAAATTTGGCGACCTTGTGTATCTGTATATTGAGGTGATTTTAAAGAGCCTACAAAAACAATGCCTGATGGCCAAATAATTTTGACTTCGTCATTATTATCTTCACCAGAAGAAGCTTCTTCTTTAGAATCTTTTTTTTCATGCGCTCTTTTTTTAGCTGCTGTGCGAGCATGGCCTTTCGCTAAAGTTCCATCAAAAGACAATTGTACTGGCTGAGAAATATTTTTTGCTAATTTTGCAAGATATGTTTTCTCATCTGAGTTAGCTGCCCCAAATAATTCAATGGAAATAAAAGTGTAACTTTCATTCTCCTCCAGCTTGGTTACTTGTAATCGATCATTATCTAGAAAATTTATTTCAGTTTTAGATTTCATTCGCATGAAAAACTTGCATGAAACACTATCCTTTGGTGAAAAAGAGAAAGATTCCATGAACGAATAATTAGGACAATGTTGATGAAGCGCTGCAACAATGCCATCCAGTGTTTGAATTTGATTAAAATAATGTTGCATCTTTTTATTAAAATCTGAAAACATACCCGGCATCATAAGAAGATCATCATCAATCGTGATAATAAAATTATTATTTTCATCACATGAATAATGAAGAGGCTTATGATCTAAATAATGTTTCAGCGCTCGTTTTAGGTTTTTTTTATCTGCTTCATTGTGATCTTTAAAATTAATTTGCATAAAAGAAGTAAGAGATAGTCTTTCTGCACCATGATGCCGGAGTCGCTCTACATAAATGTCTTGGTCGTTAATATTAATTTGCAATGCTTTTGTAAAAGCATCAATGATGAATCGTTTATTTTTGTGCCGATGCCATTGTTTCGCCTCTTTTTGTAAATAATGTATAAAAGGAATTAGCAACATCCCTAACAAAGCAATCATTTCAGCAGGCAGGAATTCCATACAAATAATAGGAAGAAATAAACAAGTCGTCGAAAACATGACGCTTATACTGATTTTTTTATCACGCTTTTTTTCTATTCTTAATTGTTGTTTAAGAGTAGTAGCTAATTTTCTTTTAGCAGTCTCAGAAAGAAAAGCAATTGGATATTCTATTTTTTGTGATTTCCATAATAGAATTCGCAGTGAATTGATAAAATAAGTAGATAACCCTATACCTAGCAAAAAAAATAAATGAATTGGTTTTTGTATCACTTGAAATTGAACGTGTTTTAAATCCGGGATAGTATCTTGTAGATATTGAAGAATAGGTTGGGGTCCTGAAATAATTTTCAAACACTCCATCGGATCCTTCTGACAAGCAACCCTGAATCTTTCAATTATTTTCGCGTAAGTGACACGCCATGCCTCATCTGATAAATCCATCCCTGCTCTTTTAAATTGAGCTAGGATACTATCACCTTTTTCAATAAATTCAGGAGAAAGATCCCCAGGATCACTAAAATCATTCATAGTTCTTGCATGCATATCATCTAAATCATTTTTTAAATTATCAAAACCATAAATAATTTCTAAGCATTGATTTTTATAATAATCATGAAAAGGAGCATCTTGATTAACCAATAAAAATCTTATGGCTCCTGAAACAAAGACGGAAACCATCATAACAGAAATAATTTGATTATGTTTATTGCGAAGAATATTAATATCAGCAATAGTCGCATGAAGATCTGCTTCTAACTCTATTGGCGTTAATTGTCTTTGCATGATTTATTCTCCTCTACTATTGATTTTGCTGCTTTTTCAGTGATTTCTATTAACGTTTTATTTTGTTGTTTTGCTATTAACGCGCATTACCGAATTCGTTCTGCAATTTCATGTACGTGTTCCTCTATAATAGTTTTACTCTCATTATTTTACTGCAAGGATAGGAGACCATGAAAATGTGGAGGGTCATCTTGCATTTACCTGCTATTTGTGCAATTATACAATCCAACTCAATGAATTGCAATAATTGCACAAATAGTATGTACAGAGTATTAAGTACAGGTAAATGCAAGATGACCCCCCACATTTTTATGCACCCCTACTATAATTTTTGCTAAAAATATACATAACTACCAAATTAATAATAAGCGAGAATTTGTCATGACAAAAACACGTCAGCCAAAAAATGAGATTGCGCCAGACAATAGCGATTATTTTACTATTGAACAGATGTCGATGGCATTGGCTTATAAGCAAGCAAAAAGAAAAGAAAAAAAAGGATCGGAGCTTAATTATTTTTTAATAGATTGCAGCACCACAGAAACAGAAAATTTACGTACTTTTTTACTTTACCTGAATCATAATAAATTTGTTGTTCCTGATAGAACCCGATTCCAGGTTTCTTATGTATATGGCAGTCATTGGAGCGCTATTGATATATTTATACGAAATAATAATGTGGAATTTTACATACTGGATGCGGCGAACAATTGGTCTAAAATGTTAATGTTATCCATGTATATTCAACGTTTCATTCCGTCAGCAATTATCCGACATTCTGGCTATACTCAACATGAAGTTTTCTCGCTTCAGACTGATTTATATAGCTGTGGTACTTTTTCCTATGATCATCTTGTTCTTTTATCCGAAATGAAAAGCTTACCTGATCAACTTCCTGATCTCGAAAATAAATTTCCAATAAATGGATTTCCTGATTATTATAGTATGCTGGTAAACAGCATTGAAGATTTATTGAAGAAAGGTGAGCTTTGTCCTTTCCTGACAGCAAATCTGTCTGCGGCAAAAGAAGCTGCCAAAATTGTTAGATTGGTACCCATTCAAAATTTCACTCCTGAAATGGGTCCGCTGCTTAGAAATGCGCAAAGTCTTTCGATGCTAAGAGAAACTGTCGATTGGGATAAATTAAAAGGAAATAAAAATACCACTCTTCACCAATATATTATACCGCGAATTAAAAAAGTGAAAATAGAATCAGAGTCGAAAGCGGAAAGTAAATTAGTTGATAGAAATGATGCGGTTAATATTAAAAAAGCCAAGCTCATGACTAAAGCTACAAAATGGTTTACAACGAATAATTTTTTTAGTGACCCTGAAAAACGTGAAAAACTGCTTGATAGTCAATGTGATTGTACATTACTTTCAAAAAAAGATATGGTAGCTCCAAAGCAAATAGCTCATTCTGCTGATCTTCCTCAACAGATTATTCTGATATCTGAACCAGGCTCCAAAAAAATTGTTAAAACCTTTAAAAATATATCACTTCAAGGACAGAAGGGATTCTGTGAGCTTTACACGAAATTTCGCGTCGACATTAGAAAATATGAGGGTAAGCCTGTTTATGTTATTAATCAAAAATGGTTGGGTGGACAAGTGCCGGAAGTCATTTCTTCTCTGGCCAAATGTCTTAACATGACGATTGAAAAATTTATGACAGAAGCTCAGTTGCCTGAACAATCATTTCAGCCGAAGCAGACACATGCTCCGAATTTTAAATAGAACCCATAAAAGAATATAGAAATATTGCTGTGATAGGTGATGGGACATTCACATTGTCTCCATACCATCGATTGTGATTACTCATTTTCTTCGTTTACTAGCAGTAGCGGCATAATCGTGCTCATTTGATAGTTTTTTCTTTAAATGAGTACCTTTATTATTATCAGGATTTACTGGAAATGGCCTCATATGACTTGAAAAAAATTCATCATTTGATTCCTTCACTTTTTTATTTTTATTAC
>DHJK01000027.1:1141-4718 GCA_002404295.1 Legionellales bacterium UBA4722 | reverse complement strand
ACTTTTTTATTTTTATTACTTAATGAATTTTTTCTATCAAGAGGAGTATTATCTCTTTTTTTAGGATGAGAGCTAGCACCCTTAACCAGTCTCTTCTTGAGTTTTTAGCTTTTATTTTCACTATGGCTGATAGTTTTCTCTAGGTAGTTCTACAGCAGTGCTATCCTTAAGTACACATGAAAATTTCTATCGGGATTTAAAAAAGCGACTTTAAGTACGCTAAAAAGTAATATAGGAAAACGCGATCAGGTTTTAATGGCAATGATCAATACTAAGGCCAAAAACATCATCAATTAATGATGTCACATAACTAATGATTTAACATGTTGATAATTATGTCCATCTGCCTCTACTTTTTCTTTTTGCAAAATCAAACATGGAGACTCCCGAAAAAATGAAGCAGTAATATTCATGATTTTATCTGGCAAAGCCCATATGATTTGTTTTGCGGATGGCGTTTCAGTAGCGTTAGCAGCTGACACTTCGATTTCTTCGCTTATCACCTGCAAATCTGCAAACGTTTGATTGTTTTCTGCTTCATTTCGTTGCTCAATTAATTTAGCTTCAAGCGAATCAATAAAGTCTATCATTGCAAATGTGAATTTACATTTCTGATTAGCTGGTGCTTGAGTATAGTTGTTAAAAAACCTATCCCCTATGAAAAAATCAAAATTATAAAAAATGATATCCTGTACTCCATACGCTCTCATAAATCGTCGAGCGATATAAAATTTTAAATTATTTACTTGATCTGCAGTTAAACCAATATTGTTATATCGCCCTGATTGTAAATAGATCTCAATAAAACTATCCTTGCCAGTATTTTGCGGGCGTTGACAAACCCATCCAGCTAAATAAACAGATCCATCATAATCGCCTTCCGGTACAGCTAATGAAGGATGGCCAGCGCGATTCTCTAAATTTAAATAGCGTTGCGCTTTTTCTTCCACCGCGTTATATAGCTCATCTTTACCATTATAAGAGAGATAATCGAAGTTTTTCACACCGACTGCAATAGTCAAATCCGTATCTGCTCTCAAAACCCAGATTTTTTTCTGATGCGGCTTTAACAGACAACTATCCTCTAAAACTTGATAAGCAGGATTCATTCCGCCTTCATTTTCATAGAATTCTTCTGCCAATACAGTCGGGTAAGCTCTGATCATTTCTTCTAGTAATTGCATTCTGTATAACCCCGTTTTTTAACTTGTATTTGTTGTGATGGGTATTATACAGAATGGTCAAAAAGCATCCAATAACATTTTTAAATGCTTTCGTGCCCTCTCTCATGTCAGTTTAGACATAATATGTTGTAATAAAATGCCTTAGTTACCTTTAACCAACTAATTATATTTAAAAGCAAGGCCAGATCTAACCTCGTTTGCGTTTTACAAATTAATTGATAAGTTAAGATCAATCATTTACCATATGCCAGATAATCGATTAAAAAGAGACAAGATAATGCGCCCACGTAACCATAAGGTAGTTAAACAACAAATATCAACGTTGCCTAGATTGAAAAGATTTAATAATACGACTCTTTTTATCACGGTAATCGCAATGAGTTTACTCACTGGGCTCAGCTGGAATTTCATGGAAACAAAATTAGCTGAATTAGGTACTTCAACATTCACAATATCAATGAGTGTTGGGCTCGTAACGTCTATATGCTGGACTTATCTTTATCATCAACTCACGAAGAAACCGAATGAGTTAAGAAGAGTAAACGCAGATGTTGAAGAAGATTCGCCTATTCAAACTAACAAACATGAGCTAACAAAGGGTCATACGAAATCTCTAGATAAAGGACGTAAGATAATAGAGATCCCCAGGACAGTCATGATGAGAAGGGGTGAATATAAATCTAAACATGAAAATGTAAAAGCTCGCTACTCGTTAACTGGATTGAAGAATTTATATCTAGCAACAAAAATAACTGCTAATAACATGTTCTCTATGATAATAAAGAATATGGCGAAATTTAAGGCCTTACCAAAGAATAAATCCAATGACCAACAAGCATCTACCTTCGCTTCACTGAAAATTAAGACAGATCAACCTAGAGTCAGCGCCACTTCACAAAATAAAACTAATTCAGCTGCTATAATTAAAGCTGATAAACAGCAGGTAGAAAATAAGTATGATCAATACAAAGAAATATACGATGATACTTCATCAGAAGAAGATGCATGCGCCAATCATTCACCTGAAAACTCTGTAAAAGAAGAGAAAAAAAATACATCAAATAGTCCTCGCCCTTCTACCACAACAATTATTTTAGCTTCTACGCAAGCACCGTCTCAAGCTTCATCGACATTTCCTACACCTACATGTATAAATGCTGAGGAAAAGGTCTCTGCTTTATCAACCTCAAATCAAGAGGTGCACGCTGAAGTGAAAACAATGCCTTCTGATCCTCAAATTATTCCTACTAATATTCAATATAGTAATAATGTACTCGTTCCGAATAATCCAGAATTTCAAAATCTCAACCATAAGATAGAACAAGAATTGATATTGTACAAAATGCACTTAGAACTCACGCAACAATCATTATCGCGATCAGAAGCTACTATTTCAGAACACGCTAACAAGATAAAACAAATTGAAGCTTTGTTAAACGTAAATGAAGAAAACAAGGGTGATATCTCATCTAGTTTTGATCCACACATTAATAATTTATTACGAAAAATTCAGACGGTAATGAAAAGTATAAACATAGGGAAACAGCATGCTGCTTTAAATCCTCATCTTATAAATGTTCCTAACGGCAATGAGGGAAACCTTTATACTGAGACGCAACATTTAGCCGGATTATACACTGAGCTAGGAGCGGCCTTATCAAGAAGTAAAGTTATTACTGCTTCAGCCCCTACAGAATCACCTTATCGAAACACAATGTAAATCTCTTAACCTACGCAACATATTAAACAATAAGGAGACAATCCATGTGCCATACACGCGATATTTTGCACGCATTCAGATCATTATATTATGGTTCAGATAAACCAAAGCCCCCTATTCAGAAAGTTAAACCAAGAAACACTTTACTGATCACTCCTATGATGTGTGAACATACAGCCGCGCAGATAAGGAATTCAACTGTAGATAGCATGCAAAAAAATGATATTGCTGATGTATCATATCGATATTTGCAATCAAGAAGAAGTGAAAACAATACTTTCTACGAGGTGATATTTTGGACTACAAGTAGCTTTCTCCTCTTTAAATTAGCATGCACCATTAACCCAATATTATACTTATGCTTATTAGCCTATGCTCCTCATATACCTCCTAATATAGGCAATACGCTACGATATAAAGAAACAAAAAATTATTGCGCTGAATGGTTAACCGAAAAATTAGGAAATGACAAATTTGCAGAAATTAAAAAATTAAAATTTAACAAAAACGGCATGTTTAATCTTGCGGCTTTATTAAAAACTGAAAATATCGATGCAATATACTTAGAATCTAAAATTACAAAAGAAGATAAATTACAATGCTGCAATAGAGATAGATAAGAGAAGGTGCAAAACAACATCCGAAAGAATTTTATGCACATGTGTACTAGGAG
>DHJK01000027.1:462-1073 GCA_002404295.1 Legionellales bacterium UBA4722 | reverse complement strand
CATGTGTACTAGGATGCTTGTTGTTATAAAATACAAACCCAGTGCACGCAGGTGTTGCATTTTTAAGTACACAACTTTCGTCTATATTAGTTAATTCATATTTTTTTGGATTCTGAATAATATCATTAAATGAATCTGATACTTTTATATAATGAGAAGAAGGGATGCGATACTTTTCTTCCACATATTGAGATTCTAGTTGATAACCAACATTATGAGCCATCTTACTTATAACTGTAGGAATTGTAAATAAGTGTATTTTAGCCCAAAAACTCCAACTTTTATCACCAGTGCTTATGGCAGGAAGTTGGGATAGATCAGGCAGATCTAATATATAAATCATTTCGGGTTTCACGCCTGCATCTATTAATTTCTTTTTTGCTTCATTAATATTACCAGCCACTTTTATTTCTAAATTACGAAACGCTGTGTAGGGTATTTCAGGGAGAGTGCCGTGCTCTTTAATATAAGGAATAAGATAATAAAATAAATCATTCGCACCAGCCCAGATAAAAAAAGCTGTATTTGGATTTGGCTTGTGTTGAACAGCAGTTAAATAGTTATCAACTTGTCTAATTACCCCAGGGACACATGTACTAGTTATCTCACCA
>DHJK01000027.1:0-253 GCA_002404295.1 Legionellales bacterium UBA4722 | reverse complement strand
AAATATTCATTGCTTGTATCAGCACTCGCATATGCATAACTAATATTATCATTTAAAGGGTCTAGATGAATATGGCTAGTTGAAGAAGGATAAACAGGTTTACCTAGCTTTGCTTCAACAAGGTAGTTTATCCAAAGATATTTATTGTTTTGATAATTTGCATTAATGATAGGAGCACCTAGATTACTACCATCCATTAAAACCCATGTGTTATTGCCTATATCAGTTAAACTATCGCCAAAAAAAATCATAT
>DHJK01000167.1:21853-31415 GCA_002404295.1 Legionellales bacterium UBA4722 | reverse complement strand
GGCACGGGCACGTTCACGATAAAAACAATATCAATCCACAACCTCTTCTTTCCGTCGTAAAAACGCCGGAATATCCAAATAATCTAACTCATGATTCACCGTTGGTGTAGCCGGCTTCACAGGTGTAGAAAAAGATGACTGCACAGGCGCAGATGGAGCAGCTGGCGCCGCTTGCGATGTCGCATAGGTTTGCACTGCATTCCCATGCTTACGCATCACAGCTGGCTTATCAAGATAGTTATAATCAATATTACTATTATCCATTCTGACAGGCTCTGACATACGCGTCGTCGTTGTAGTCGTACCGGTAGATTTACGTCCCAACCCCGTCACAATCACAGTCACACGCACTTCATCACGCAATTCAGGATCAATCACTGTACCCACTACAACAGTCGCACCTTCAGACGTTATATTTTTAACAGCCTCACCCACTTCTTCAAATTCACCAATCGACATATCCATGCCAGCAGTGATATTGACTAATACGCCACGCGCACCAGACATATCAACATCTTCCAATAAAGGACTGGAAATTGCAGCTTCCGCAGCAATACGTGCACGGTTTTCACCTGATGCCACACCTGTACCCATCATCGCCATGCCCATTTCAGACATCACAGTGCGCACATCGGCAAAATCCACGTTGATCAAACCAGGACGTGTAATCAATTCCGCAATACCTTGAACGGCACCGCGCAACACATCATTCGCTGCTCTAAACGCATTCACTAAAGTGACATTTTTACCTAACACTGAAAGCAATTTATTATTAGGAATAGTTATCAACGAATCCACATACTGCGATAAATTGGCGATACCCACATCAGCAGCCGCCATACGCACTTTACCTTCAAAGGTAAACGGTTTAGTAATAACCGCAACCGTTAAAATCCCTAATTCTTTAGCAATTTGTGCAAAAATAGGCGCAGCACCGGTACCGGTACCACCACCCATACCAGCAGTGATGAAAACCATATCAGCACCTGCCAATATTTCTTTAATTCTTTCACGATCTTCCTCAGCAGAACGTCTACCTACATCTGGATCTGCGCCTGCACCTAAACCGCGAGTAATCGCTTCACCTAACTGTATTATTGTATTAGCTGATGATTTCCGTAATGCTTGAATATCAGTATTGGCACAAATAAATTCTACGCCCTCAATAGAAGCCGCCATCATATGCTCAACCGCATTACCACCACCGCCCCCTACACCTACAACTTTAATAATTGCATTTTGTGGATTTACTTCTGCTAATTCAAACATCGGTGACCCCTCCTCTAACAGTACTTTGAAACCAACTTTTCATTTTGCCCCATACATTTTTAATGGAAGGCGGAGCTACAACTTCATCTGGATTATCACGTTGCTGCATACCATAAAGTATTAAACCAACACTCGTTGCATAAATAGGATTATTAATAACCTCAGACAATCCTGTGACATTTTGCGGTGTACCAATACGAACAGGCATTTTAAATACACGCTCGCCCAATTCAGTCGCGCCTTGCACCTTAGAACCACCACCGGTTAATACAACTCCAGCCGCTAATGAATCTGTTAAACCACTGCGACGAATTTCAGATGCCACTAAATTAAATAATTCTTCATAACGCGCTTCAACCACTTCAGCCAACGCACGCTGTGAAACATGCCGATCAGCACGATCGCCTACTGACGGAATATCAATCATTAAATTCGGATCAGCTAACTCTTGTAAAGTACATGCAAATTTCAATTTAATATCTTCTGCATTGCGAGTAGGTGTGCGTAATGCAATCGCCATGTCATTGGTAACTTGATCACCCGCAATAGGAATAACTGCTGTATGGCGAATGGCGCCATCTATGAATATTGCAATATCGGTAGTACCACCACCAATATCAACCATACAAACCCCTAGCTCTTTTTCATCTTCCGTCAGAACAGATTGGCTAGATGCAAATTGTTCCAGCACGATATCATTCGCAACCAAACCACATTGTTTCAAGCATTTCATAATATTTTGTGCTGCACTCACAGACCCAGTTACGATATGTACTTTGGCTTCCAAACGCACACCCGACATACCGATGGGTTCGCGGATTGAATCTTGATTATCAATAATAAATTCTTGCGGCAAAATATGCAGAATTTTTTGATCTGCAGGAATAGCCACGGCTTTTGCAGCCTCAATCACTCGATCAACATCCAACTGCGTGACTTCGCGATCACGAATAGCCACAATACCATGTGAATTAATACTGCGAATATGACTACCGGCAATGCCAGTATATGCAGAGTAAATTTGACAACCCGCCATTTTTTCAGCTTGCTCAACCGCATTCTGAATAGACTGCACTGTCGAATCAATATTAACAACAACCCCTTTTTTTAACCCTTGCGAAGGATTTGACCCTAAGCCAATCACTTTCAACCCATCCGCGGTCACTTCGCAAACAATAGCAACTACTTTGGATGTGCCTATATCAATCCCTACCATTAAATCTTTATTTGGCTTCTTTGCCATATTTCACTCTCACTTATGTCAATGTTTTCCAACGTACTGCTAACCCATTGGAATATCGTAAATCTACGGAATTAACCTCATTTGCGCGATTTCCAATTATTTTCGGATACACTTTCACAAAATCACCTAGATGAGTCAAGATATCTTTGTGTCCAATATTGACTTTTATGCCATTATCTAGCGTTAAACTCCAGACATGCGCTGGACTTAGTTCAAAACGTGTCATTTTAAAATGCAAAGGAGTAATGATCTTGCTTATTTTTGCATAATTTTCCATCATTATTAATTGCGCCCCTTCAGGACCCATAAATTGTGGTAAATCAGATGGAAAAGTATTACGTGCAGGACTGAATAATTGGCCTGAGGTACTCAATAATTTTTCATTATTCCAAAGAGCGAACGGCGATTTTTCTGCAACTTGAATAATAATTTGATTTGGCCAAACACGACGCACAGATGCATCAGCAACCCACGGAAATTGTGCCAGGCTTTCTTTAATATGTTCTACATTCACGGCGAAATATCCCTTATTCACCAAAGGCAGTAAAATATGCTGCACTTCATCATGACTCACATGCTGAATACCGGCAATTTTGACTTCATTGATAGGGAAATACTGAGTTGCTTTGAATTGATTGAAGGCATAAGTTGCGAAAAAAATAAGCGCAACAAAACAAATAAGATTGATAACAGATTTCCATGAAAATCTGAATTCTTTATAGCATTTCCGTACTTGGCTAATAATCATCCTTGTACTCCTTCAATATATGCTAGGCATCCATGTACTAAGCTTTGCTTTCGAGCTAGATTGCTTCCCCCGCGCTGCGCTCTAGGCCACAATGACGACGGCGAAATGAGCTGTTACCAAAGCCTACGCTTGCACTTTCCATCGCGTAAGGTCGGTGGGCACTGCTATCTGCTTTTGAATTATTAACCGATGATACACACTTCTGTCATTAAACGCACGCCATGCTGCTGAAAAACATTGTCGATAATTTTAGCAATCAAGGCTTCAATATCAGACGCTGTAGCCTTACCCTGATTAATAATAAAATTTGCATGTTTTTCTGAAACAATAGCGTCCCCGACTTGAACACCTTTTAAACCACATTGTTCAATTAATCGCGCGGCATAATCGGGTGTAGGGTTACGAAACACAGAACCGCAATTAGGTAAGCCTGTGGGTTGTGATGCACTGCGTTTTTCAAGCAAAGTATGAATCTCAGCCAAAGAGCGTGCTTTTTCACCCGGGACTAATTTAAAATAGCCCGCAACAAACCACTCCTCTTTAGGGCCTGCAACATGTCTATACCCAGTTTGATAATCTGAAGCAGGACGCACTTGCTGCTCACCCACACGATTCATGGTTTCAACCTGCATCACTGTTTGCCAAGTTTCCCCACCCCAGCAACCTGCGTTCATAGCTAATGCACCGCCAACTGTCCCAGGAATACCTGCCATAAACTCTATACCCGTTAAACCAAGCCGAGCTGTATAACGCGCTAACTGCGCACACGCAACACCTGCTTCGGCACGAATTGTAACTTCATCAAGCTGAGCAATAGAATGCAACGCGCCTTGTGTCACGATCACAACACCTTTTACGCCGCTGTCACGCACCAACACATTACTACCCAATCCTAACCATAACAGCGGTTCATCTTCAGGTAATTGTTTAAGAAAAACTGACAAATCATTGAGATCAGAAGGAACATAAAGCGTTTCCGCAGGGCCGCCTACCCGCCAGGAAGTATATTCTGATAAAGATACATTTTTTAAAAGACGACCGCGCACTACATATTTCTCCTGTTAACTCTCCACTTGAAAGCCAGCTGCTTACTAATCCCCCCCCTCCGGGGGAAGGGGCCTACTAAGCGGCCTCCTTTCTAAGCAATCTGCTGCACCTGACTCATAGGCACCGACTCCCGCAACTCCGTTGCCGCCAACTGCGCCGCAAGCGCCCCAATATTCCCCGCACCCTGCATCAACAAAATATCCCCATCACACAAATTTTGCTGCAACACATCCGCCAACAACTCATGCTGCTTAACAAAAACCGGTTTCATTTCACCACGTTCAGAAATAGCCTGAGCCAAAGACGCACCATCCGCACCCGCAATAGATGCCTCACCCGCAGAATACACATCCAACAACATCAACGCATCCGGCTTAGTCAACACATCACAGAAATCATCAAACAAGTCATGCGTTCTTGTAAAACGATGCGGCTGATAAACCATCACAATACGCTTCTCAGGCCAGCTTTGGCGTGCAGCTTGCAGTGTCACCGCAATTTCCCTTGGATGATGACCATAATCATCAACTAACGTCACATTACCGCCCTTGCTTAACGCATAATCACCATAAATTTGAAACCGACGTCCAATACCCGCAAAACTCGCCAATGCACGTTGAATTGACTGATCAGACACTTTCAATTCAGTGGCAACCGCAATCGCTGCTAATGCATTTAAAACATTATGCTTACCCGGTAAATTTAAAGTAATTTCTAAGTTACTTCTTTGCGGACGTTCTACCACAAAATGGGTTTTAGTCCCTGTTTGCAAAATCAGTGTCGCTCTAATTTCCGCTTCTTCATCCAAACCATAAGTACAATAAGGTCGCGAAATTTGCGACAACATACCGCGCACGATAGGATCATCAAAACACATCACCGCCAAACCATAAAATGGCAAACGATGCACAAACTCAAGGAACGCCGCACGTAATTGATTAAAATCATTTTGGTAAGTAGCCATATGATCAGCATCAATATTCGTGACCACGGAAATAGTCGGTTTAAGATACAAAAACGATGCATCACTTTCATCCGCTTCGGCCACAATATAACGACTTGTTCCTAAGCGGGCATTAGTACCCACGCTATTCAAACGTCCGCCAATCACAAACGTAGGATCAACCCCTTCTTCCGTCAGAATGCTCGTAATCAAACTCGTCGTCGTTGTTTTACCATGCGTACCCGCAATGGCAATACCATAACGAAAACGCATCAATTCACCCAACATTTCTGCACGCGGCACAATAGGAATATGCAATTCACGTGCTGTAGCAAGTTCTATGTTATTCACATCCACAGCAGACGAACGCACAACTACATCTGCATTCTTGACATGCTCTGCATCATGTCCTATAAAAACGTCCGCACCAATCATTCGTAAACGTTGAGTCAACGTACTTTCTGACAAATCAGAACCAGACACGCGATAACCCTGACAAAGCAATACTTCCGCAATGCCTGCCATGCCTGCGCCACCGATGCCAACAAAATGAATATTCTTAATTCGACCCATTTCAAGTGTCCAGTTCACTGATAAATCTCCTTACAGATAGTGATTATTTTTTCCGTGGCTTCAACCTGACGTAATGCGTAAGCGGCTGTTGCCATTGCACTACATTGTTCGCCTGAACCACCTAATTTTTCTAACATTTCCGCTAAACTATCAATTGTTAATGTAGCTTGTTGTGCCAAAATCGCAGCATGCTGTGCAGCCATAAATTGGGCATTTGCCGTTTGATGATCGTCGATCGCATAGGGAAAAGGCACTAAAATCGCCCCTAGCCCAACTGCACATAATTCGGCAATCGTCGACGCACCAGCCCGACATAATACCACATCTGCCCAAGAATATGCCTTATCCATCTCAACAATAAATGGCACTATTTCAGCCTTTACGCCTGCTGCTTCGTAGGCTTTACGAGTATCAGCAAGGTGTTTTTCACCCGTTTGATGCCATACAGCAGGACGCATAGCCTCAGGTAATTTAGCAAGCGCTTTAGGAAGTGACAAATTAATCGCCTGAGCCCCCAGACTACCCCCCAATACCAGTAAATGTTTTATTTGTTCTGAATGATTAAATCGCTTATCGGGCGCAGGCAAGGCTAATATTTCAGCACGGATAGGATTACCTACGGTATACACATTACGCCGGTGGGTAAACGTATTTGGGAAAGCCTCAAGGACTCTATTTGCTATTTTAGCGAGCCATTTATTGGTCGAGCCGGGTTTAGCATTTTGCTCATGAATCACCAGTTTTACACCCAACAACCAGCTTGCAATAGCACCAGGCCCACTCACAAATCCGCCCATTCCTATCACAACATCAGGCTTCAATTTCCTAATCGTCCATAAGGACTGTAAAAGTGCCACCAAAATATACCATGGCGCTAATACTTGATCTTTCAAGCCCTTACCACGAAAACCGCTAATTGATATGAAGTAGATCGGAATCCCTGCATCAGCCACCCATTGAGATTCCGGCCCATGTTGAGTACCCAACCAATTAACATCAATACCTTCTTCACGCATTTTCTTAGCAATCGCAAGACCCGGGAAAATATGACCACCCGTTCCCCCGGCCATAATCAAGACACGTGCTAATTTAGGCATCCTTTAACCCCATCATAACCATGCGGTTTTCGTAATCAATCCGTAACAATACAGCAATGACTATGCAGTTAACCAGCATACTACTTCCACCGTAACTCACCAAAGGCAACGTCAATCCCTTAGTCGGCAATACCCCTAGATTAACGCCCATACTGACAGTAAATTGCATAGCCAGCCACAAACCAAAGCCATAAGCCAGAAACCCAGCAAAATGTCGCCCTAACTTTTGCGCTTGTCGCCCCACCCAAAAAATACGCAAAACCAAAAAAGTAAATAAACTTACTAGCACGAACATACCCAAAAAACCAAGCTCTTCACCTATCACTGCAAATAAAAAATCAGTATGTGCTTCAGGAAGATAGAATAACTTTTGAATGCTTTCCCCGAGCCCCGCACCAAACCATCCTCCCCGACCAAATGCAATCAGCGCCTGCGTTAACTGATAGCCACTGTTAAAAGGATGAGCCCATGGATTCAAAAAAGTTGTTAATCGTGCAATACGATAAGGTTCTGAAATAGCTAAGGCTGCCATCGCAAGTATCACGCCCACAAAAAGCATAATAAAATACTGTAACCGCATACCTGCCAAAAACATCATCCCAAGTGCGGTTGTCATAATGACGGCTGTTGCACCAAAATCAGGTTCGCATAAAAGTAACAATCCAATGAGAACCAATAAAGCCATCGGTTTTATAAACCCAAGAATACTCGTTTGAATTTCATGGTGAGCGCGCACTAAATAATTTGCCATATAAATCACTACTGCAAACTTAGCTAACTCAGATACTTGAATTTTAAGCGGGCCATAACCAATCCAACGTGCACTGCCATTCACCGTATGTCCAACCCCTGGCAGCAAGACTAATGCCAACAACAACACAGTCCCTACTAGTAAAATAGTATCTATCTTCTTCCATAAAATAATATCGAATTGCACAATAATACTACCCAGCAATATGCCAAGAACCAATCCCACAATTTGACGATATAGATAATAAAAAGGCTGATGCAATTGTTTATCAGAAATAACGATAGAAGCAGAGGCCACCATCAGTAACCCAATAGCCACTAATGCCGCCACTGTAAAAAGTAGCCAGCGATCGTAAGGTACGGGAGGTGACATAGTGCGACGCGCAGTAGAAGAGCCTATGCCAGCCATTTTCATATCATGCTAACTCCTGCACAATTTGGGTAAAAACCTGACCGCGATGCTCAAAATTATTAAACATATCCAAGCTTGCGCAAGCTGGTGAGAGTAAAACACTGTCGCCTGGAATTGCCATTTTATCGGCTACAGCAACCGCTTCTTCCATGGTTTTAGCAAAAATCACTTCAACACGATCACCAATCACAGCTGCCATAATAGGAGCCGCATCACCAATGAGCACCACTGTTTTTGCATATTTTTCTATAGGTAATACTAACGGAGAAAAATCAGCATTTTTACCCAAACCACCTGCGATTAAAATAAGCCTACCGTCAATCACATCCCCCAACCCTTCAATCGCAGCCAAAGCTGCGCCCACATTAGTGCCTTTTGAATCGTTATACCAAAGCACGCCATTACGCTCACGCACTAACTGGCAACGGTGCGGTAATCCTTTAAAACGAACTAATGTACGTAGCATAGGCTCAAAGGACAAACCATAACCATAACCAATAGCCAGCGCCGCTAATGCATTCGCTTGGTAATGCCTTCCTAAAATAGGGAGTTCACGCGTTGATAAAAGTACCTGATCTTCAAAAGCTAAAAATAATTCATTATTTTTTTTCAACAAACCAAATTCATTTTTTTGAGGTTCATTGAGTGTAAAGCCAAGTTTTTGTTTATGGTATTGCTTACCACAATCCGTGAGTGAGTCATCACAGTTGTAGACTGCCACTTGGCAGTTCGAATAAATATGTTGTTTAGTCGTGCAATAATCCTCAACGGTCGCATATCGATCCATATGATCGGGGGTGACATTCAGCACGGTTGCTACAGTTGGCGCTAGTGAAAAAGTGGTTTCCAACTGAAAACTAGAGAGCTCTAAAACAAAAAGTTCGGTGTCAGGTACGGCTAACAAATCTAACACGGGTGTGCCTAAGTTCCCGCCTACCTGCACTTTAACACCAGCCTCAAAGGCCATTTCTCCAACCAGCGTTGTCACTGTGCTTTTTGCATTGGTACCTGTGATCGCGATCACGGGCGCTTTCACCTCCATGGCAAATAATTCTATATCTCCAATGATAGGCACACCGCGTCCTAATTGACGAGCAATGGCGGGTTGTTGCAATGAAATACCCGGACTAATAATAATCTGAGACGCTTGGTCGAGTATGACGTCGTCTAATGACCCTAATGTTAAAGAGACTTGTGGGAATAATTTTTTAAATTCTTCGAGATTAGGTGGAGCCGTACGTGTATCCATGACAGAAAATGGAATGTTCTTTTTCGCTAAATAACGTGCGCAAGAGAGCCCTGTAGCACCTAAACCAACGATAACATGCAAGCCTTCAACCATCACAGCGATACCTCAACATAATTTATACAACTCAGTGACAGCTCACCCTTACGCTGTCATTGCGAGCGTGAGCGAAGCAACCTAGTCTTTTGAGAGCTGATTAGAACCATTCAGACGCAAAAGCAGCGTTGAAAGACT
>DHJK01000167.1:5655-21736 GCA_002404295.1 Legionellales bacterium UBA4722 | reverse complement strand
GCTCACGCTCGCAATGACGGCGGGCTCACGCTCACAATGACAGCAAGAGCTATTACCGTAACTTCAGCGTAGCCAACCCACACAATACTAGCACAAATGTAATAATCCAAAACCTCACAATCACCCTAGGCTCAGGCCACCCTTTTAACTCAAAATGATGATGAATAGGCGCCATTTTGAAAATTCTTTTGCCTGTTAATTTAAAAGAAGCCACTTGCAAGATGACAGAAACCGTTTCCAAGACAAAAATACCGCCCATAATAAACAACACCAATTCTTGTCTCACGATAACTGCAATCACACCTAAAGCCGCCCCTAATGCCAACGACCCCACATCCCCCATAAACACCATAGCAGGATATGTATTAAACCACAAAAATCCTAATCCAGCTCCAACCAGCGCCCCACAGAATACAGCAATTTCACCCGTACCAGAAACATAAGGAATCGCCAGATAAGACGCAAAATGGTAATTCCCAGAAGCATAAGCAAACACCCCTAACGCCCCCGCCACCATCACCGCAGGCAAGATTGCCAAACCGTCTAATCCATCCGTTAAATTCACCGCATTACTTGAACCAATAATGACAAAATAAGAAAATACTATGAAAAACGGACCTAACGGCCAAAGCATATCTTTAAAAAAGGGAAACACTAATTCAGTTTGCACCGGAAAACTAGCGGTATAATACAAATAGGCCGACACACCCAACCCTAACACTGATTGAAAAAACAGTTTACGCCGCGCTGACAAACCACGCGTGTTTTTACGAGTTAACTTGAGATAATCATCCCAGCCACCAATCATCCCAAAACCAAGCGTGATAATTAAAATGACCCACACATACCGATTAGATAAATCTCCCCACAACAAAGTGCTAAGCGTGACCGCAACCAGAATCAGCGTACCACCCATCGTCGGCGTGCCTGACTTGGATAAATGGCTTTGAGGGCCATCATTACGCACCATTTGTCCTACTTTCAATTGACTTAAACGACGGATCATCGAAGGCCCAATCAACAACGCCATCACCAGCGCCGATATTGCAGCCAAGATTGTGCGTAAAGTTAAATACTGAACCACATGAAAAATATGAAAATATTTTTCTAAGAACTCACTGAGCCAAACGAGCATTCAACATCTCCCTAACTTGCCCCACATCACTAAATGGTATTTTATTTTCGCCGATCTGCTGGTACGTCTCCGCACCCTTCCCTGCAATCAGCACACAATCCCCTCGTTGCGCGTATTGTATACTGTAATATATCGCTTTAGAACGATCATGTTGAACTATTATTTTTTCAGGATACAAAAAGCCTTGCATGATATCCGCCACGATTTGCTCCGGATCCTCCATCCGAGGATTATCATCAGTCACAATGACATGATCAGCATACCGTTCTGCGATTGCCGCCATCAGCGGACGCTTACCTCGATCACGATCACCCCCACAACCAAAAACACAATACAATTGGCCACGACAATGCAACCGCAAAGCCTGCAATGCTTTTTCCAACGAGTCTGGCGTATGGGAGTAATCTACGACAACCAAAGGCTGCTCATGACCACCTACCGTTTCCATTCGACCCGGCACCGGCCTAAGATTCTTCAAACAGGCCAAGGCCGTCGCGAACGGTATTTTCAACACCCCCAAAACAGCAAGCACCGCCAATACATTACTTAAATTAAATTGACCCATTAAAGCCGTTTGTAACTCACCCTCTTCCCCTGGCGTGACCACATGCGCACTTATACCGTGATCTAATTTAATATCCTCCGCAAAAACCGAATCAACTAACGTCGATTTTTGCAACCCATACGCAATGATATTTTTTTTATGAGATAATTCCGCGATCAACGCCTGCCCAAAAGAATCATCATTATTAATGACGGCATACTCTATAGTTAAATCTTCAAATAAACGTTTTTTTGCTGCACCATAAGCATCCATCGAGCCATGATAATCTAGATGATCACGCGTTAAATTAGTAAAGACACCCACTTTAAATGGAACAGCTTCCACTCTCCCTTGCGAAAGACTATGCGATGACACTTCCATCGCAACATGCTTAACGCCTTGCTTCTTAAACTCTGCAAGTATACGTTGCACTGACATTGCATCCGGCGTGGTCAATCCATCTGATTGGATATCACCATAAAGACCATGCCCCATCGTACCTATCACACCACAAGGCAACCCCAGCTGCTGCAACACAGATGCTAAAAAATAAGTACAAGACGTTTTACCATTAGTCCCGGTCACACCCACAATATCCATCGATTGCGCAGGATTATGATAAAAACGCCCAGCAATAGCAGAAATTTGATGACTTAAATGACGAACGGAAATGACAGGCACCGAACCACGATAAGCAACAGGGGCGGGCGTCTTATCCGTATCTACCAATACAGCACATGCACCTTTTTCTATCGCATCATCAATAAAACGCCGACCATCAAGCGTAGTTCCCTGACACGCAAAAAATAAATCACCTTTCTGCACTTTTCGACTATCCAACGCTAACCCTGAAACTAACACCTCATTCAAGGAAACCGACTCTTCCAACAACTCAGACAGCTTTATGTGGGTCATTCACGATACTCGCATCAGGTGGCACGTTCAAAGCATGCAATGTCGCTTCCATTATTTTTTTAAAAACAGGCGTAGTCACAGTCGCCGCATAATAACTTTTACCCCGCGGATCACGAATAACCACAGCAACCACAAAACGTGGATGACTCACAGGCGCAATACCGACAAACGAAGAAACATAACGCTTTTCATAACCATGCGCGCCGACGATTTTCGCAGTCCCCGTCTTCCCCGCAACCCTATAACCTACTATTTGCGCCTTGCTACCCGTACTCTTTTCTTCCTTGCCACTTTCTTTAGAGACTACCGCTTCCAACACTTCCAACATTTGATTAGCCACTTTATCGCTGATCACCCGCTCACCCACCGGCGGCTTATCAACTCGCAATAACGACAACGGAATCTTAATTCCGTGATTTGCAAAAATCATATAGGCTTGTGTTAACTGTAATGTCGTCGCAGACATCCCATAACCAAAGGATAGCGTTGCAAGCGCAAAAGGATCCCAATGAGAGCGACGCAACAGCTCTCCCGAACGCTCACCCGGAAAACCAATACCCGTAATTTCCCCAAACCCCACTTGATGCAGCATCTTCCATAGTTGATCTTCCGGCAACGATAAAATCATCTTCGTTGCTCCCACATTACTCGATAACTGCAAAATTTGCGTAATGGTTAAATCACCCAGATTGTTCTCATCTTTTACTAAATTATGCCCAACCCTAAACCAGCCCGGATACGTATCAATAAGCGTACTTGGTTTATACCGACCACTCGCAAACGCACTAGCCACACTAAACGCCTTAATCGTTGAACCCGGTTCAAACGTATCCGTCACCGCCCTATTACGAAACGCATCACTCTCTTTAGCCGTCCGTTTATTCGGGTTAAACGAAGGCTGATTCACCATCGCTAATATCTCACCAGTAGTGACATCCACCACCACCACAGACCCCGATTCCGCCACATTACTTTTAATACCCGCCATCAACTCACGATATGCAATATATTGAATACGTCTATTGATACTCAACACCAAATCATGCCCAGGCTGCTGTTCTGCCACATTACGCACTGTGGAAATACTACGCCCCATGCGATCTTTAACCACCACCGTTTTACCCGGCTTCCCCGTCAACCAATCATTATAGGCCAACTCAACCCCTTCCTGCCCCCGATCATCCACATTCGTAAAGCCCACCACATGCGCCATGACTTCTACTTCTGGATAATAACGTTTAAAACTTTGTTGCAAATACACACCCGGGATCGCAAGTGATTTAATCTTATCTGCAATATCAGGCGAGATATCACGCTTCAAGTAAACAAACTCTTGATCGCTATTTTCATACCGTTTGAGTATGGATTGCATGGTAGAAGATTTGATTGCTAACGCTTGATTTAACGATTTAATTTCAAGAGGTGTAGGCGCGAATTCTTCCGGATTCATCCAGATTGAAAAAACAGACGTACTGATTGCTAAAGGATAACCATCCCGATCCGTAATCATCCCACGAAAAGCAGGCGTTGTAATGGTTCGCAACACCCGCGCATCCCCCTGGGACTGCAGAAAATGCTGCTTTAATACGGAAAGATCCAACATGCGAACAATGAGCCCTAAAACGATCAAGAGCATTAAGCAGATTAACAAATAAAAACGCCAAGCTATGTAGCTGGCGTGGGTGGTTTGTTTCATTTTTTATAATCCTAAACGTACCACATCTGCACCTATCGTGCCCGTGCCCGTGCTCTCAACCTCGTCATTGCGAGTGAGAGCACGGGCACGGGCACGAAAAAGATGCGTAGAATAGCTGCTTTATTTACCATCCACCACCACAACCGCTTTCCCCTCAGGCACCATCATATTCAAATGATCTTCAGCCACATCCTGAACCCGCGCCTGCATCGTCAATGTACTCTTCTCCAGCAACAACTGCCCATGCTGAATATGCAGCTGATCATGCTCCGCATAAGACTGTTCAATATTGGCATTCAAGCTCCGCACCGAGTTCGTCATATAAACCAAACTTAACGCCGACATCAACACCGCCGAAATAAGCACAAAAAGTGAAATATCAAACCGCGCAAAAAACACCGAAACCACCCAACCGCGTGATAAAACACCTTGATTCAATAACCTGGCTGCTGCATTCATACTAATTTCTCCCCTACTCTTAAGATCGCGCTCCGTGCACGAGGATTCCGTGATACTTCATGCGAACTGGCTTTAATAGTGCGGCCAAGTCGCTTGAATTCTGGTTGAAAATGAACATGCTTAATCGGTAACTTCGCAGGAAACTGATCAGCATTGGTAGCCTGCTTTTGCATAAACTGCTTCACAATCCGATCTTCCAACGAATGAAAACTAATAACTAATAAACGCCCTCTAATCTGTAATGCCCCTAGGCTTTGTTCCAGCCCTTGCTTTAAATCATCTAACTCATTATTCACTGCAATCCGTATTGCTTGAAAACTACGCGTAGCAGGATGCTTGCCCTTTTCCCATGAGGGAATGGCAGCCGATACGATTTTTGCTAATTGATGAGTCGTCGTAATCGGTGCTTCTGCACGGGCTAGAACAATCGCCTTAGCAATACGTCGTGAAAATCGTTCTTCACCATATTCATACAAAACATTAGCTAATTCTTCTTCACCAACCGTTGCAACCCACGTTGCTGCATCCATACCCTGCGAATTATCCATCCGCATATCTAACTGCCCCGAACGCATAAAACTAAACCCACGTTCCGCTTCATCTAACTGTGGCGAGGAAACGCCTAAATCAAACAAAATCCCATTCACTTTGCCAAACACATCTTGGCTTTTTAAAAAGTTTTCCAATTCCGCAAAAGACCCATGCTGAATCATAAACCGAGGATCTACAAAATTCTGCTTTGCATAAGCCACAGCCGTTGGATCTTTATCTATTGCCAATAAACGACCGTTTGGCCCTAGCTGATTTAAAATAGCGAGCGAATGACCACCACGACCGAAAGTTGCATCCACGTAGATACCATCTGGCTGAATAGCCAAATTCTCTAACGCTTCAGCTAACAAAACCGGCTGATGTTCGTTGACACTTTCATTCATTCTGCATGCCGCCATATTAACCTTCTATTACAATGACAATGATTTCACTTCATCCGGTAACATATCAGAGTTCACAATCGCCTCTTCCGCCAACCATGCACCACGACGCTCTTGCCAATGCGCTTCATCCCACAATTCAAACTTTTTACCTTGCCCAATCAACATCGCTTCTTTTTGTAATCCGGCATAATCACGCAATATAGACGGCAACAAAATCCGGCCATTGTTATCTAGCTCGATTTCGGTAGCATGCCCTATAAGTAATCGCTGAATGCGACGCGCCTGCGGATTAAAACTAGGAAGTTCTGCAAGCTTGTTTTCAATCACTTCCCAAGCTTGGATGGGATACAACAATAAACAACGCTCATCCGTATCAATGGTCATCACCACTCGCCCACTGCTTTCCTCCTGCAGGCGATCACGATAACGAGTTGGCATAACAATCCTGCCTTTCGCATCGATGTTGATTCCGTTGATCCCTCTGAACATATGTTTCTTCCTTCACCAGTTTGCTCATGATTTGTAGCTCTAAAACCCCTACGCCTCACAACAACCACTTTTTAATACTTCCTTCTTAATAATTTACCACGCTCTCCCACAATAAACCACTTTTTCCCACAATAAGTGGAAAAAGAGGCATTAGGTATTCTACTTAGCCTTGTTAGGGGGTTCGCTTAGGTAATCTAGCCTGAAGAAGCGTGCGTCTTTTTAAATAATTTCACCTTGCCACAACATTTTCAAAAAATGTTCCCAAGGGAATATATGAATTTCTATCTGCCCATCTATTGCTAATAGCCGTGGAACCGCATCTTGACTCACCACAATTGCTTTTTTAGGACGATGCTCTTCGCAAAAAGCAATTAATCCACTCAATTCCTGTTTATGGACAGTACGACTTATTTTAACTTCGATAGCAATTTCACCCTCTCCTAAAATAAAATCGACTTCTAGCCCTGTTTTAGTACGCCAATAAGTGAGTCCAAAACGTTTTTTATAGAGTCCTTGATAGGCTATTAATTCCATCAATATATAATGTTCGAACGCATCCCCTGCTGGCGCGCCACGCAATTCTGTGATCGTGCGTTTTGCAAGATAATTCGCAACACCCACATCAAATAAATAAAATTTTGGCGTTTTACTAATAATGTCCCGTTTTATTTTTTTATGATAGGGCGGTAAAAAATAGCCTAATAAAGTATCCACCAAAATTTGATAATAATTTTCGACTGTTTTAGCACTAACGCCACAATCACGCGCAATATTAGTATAATTCACCATTTGGGCATTGCTAAATGCAACACTATCTAAGAAACGTGAGAAATCTGGCAAATTTCGCACGAGTCCTTCTTCACGGATTTCATAATTTAAATAATCGGTGATATACGATTCTAATAATAATTGAATATGGCTTGATAGATAATGTGAAGGAATTAACCCATTATTTAAGGCAACTAATAAATCAAACTGTGGAATTTCTTTATAAGTCAGCGGGTAGAAATGATAACGCAATGCACGACCCCCTAATAAATTCGTGCCAAGTCGTTTTAATTTTCGCGCACTGGATCCACATAAAATAAATTGTGCGCTGGTATGCTCAATTAACCAATGCACTTCATTCAGTAACATTGGGATTTTCTGAATTTCATCGATGATAATAGGGTGTTTCAATTGATCAGGCGTATAAGCAAGCACTTCTTCTCGCAAAAGATGTGGATTTTTTTCAAGCCGAAAATGCAAGTCTGATTTAAGCAGATCATACCAATTAGCTTCAGGAAAATGGTTTGCCAAATAGGTCGATTTACCTGTTTGCCTAGCTCCCCATAAAAAAGCCGATTTTCGTTCGGGTAATATTAATTTTAAAAGGCGTTTAAACATAGACGAACTCCGGATTTCGCTTACTTATCAGAACCCCATGTATGGAATTCTCTTACTAATCCGAAGTGGAGTCAAGGAAAAATATGTAACTTATTGAATAATATCGATAAATAAAAAAAGCCAGTCAATAAGCCGGGTTCTGTCGTGGACAGTCATTCATCTAGGATGTACGTCACCATACACCTCAAGCGATCTACCCGAGCTTTTTATGTGCGGGCCGCACCTAGAGAGCACTTTTGCAAGCACCCTCCGAAAGCTCCTATTTGATCTTGCACCGAGTGGGGTTTTCCTAGCCGCAAACTGTTACCAATTGCGCGGTGCGCTCTTACCGCACCTTTTCACCCTTACCTCTTGCGAGGCGGTCTATTTTCTGTGGCACTTTCCGTAGGCTTACACCTCCCAGGCATTACCTGGCACTCTGCCCTATGGAGCCCGGACTTTCCTCTGTTGTTAAAACAGCGACTGCCTTGACTGGCTCGGGAGGTAGGATAGCTTGTTTTGTAGATAATTCATATAGCTTCATCCTTTATTTATTCACCGATGTGATTCCAGAGCATACTTTTTCTATTCTGTTATCTATTTTTAAGCGCAGGTAGTTTTTCTTTTAGATAATCTACTACATCAGCCCCATGAGATTCTGAGGTTCCACTAAAGAAGTGATAGATAGAGGATGTGCATGACAACAGCCCCCAACGTTTTCGAGAAGAAGTTAAAGTAGACTCTGCTTCAGGTGTAAGCTCTTTTGTGAGTTTATCTAACCGCGCAGTGTGATCCAGCTTTTCATCCGTTAATATCTCAATTAATTGATTAGTCGTATTTAACTTTTCACTTTTATCTCGCAAGAAACAATATAATATGAAAGTGATAATACAATTATGTTCCTTAGATAAGTGTTGTTGATATTCCTCAAGTTTTAGCAGTAATGGAGAAGTCACATAACCTGCCTGAAGAAGAGCTTTTTTTTGTGCATCACTATAATCAGAAGATAGCGGTAGTGATGTGGATTCAGGATCAAAGTTCCGTTTGTGTATATGTGACTCTGCTTCAAGGTGCAACTCTAATTTTCGAGCTTTCTCTTTCTGTAATTTTTCTTCCTTTTTCTTTAATGTTTCTTCCTCTTGTTTTTTTAGCTGTCGTATTCTGATTCCTTCTTGAGATTCCTCCAGTGTGTGACCTGCTCGCGCAGTCTCTTTCAATATCTCTTCTTTTAACTGTTCGGTTAAAACAAAAGGGTTTGGTGCCCTCACTGTTGTAGTAGAATCAATTATTTCTGGTTTTGGACTAACAAGATTATATGCAATATAACCTTTCTCTTCATATACATCTATAGTAACGAGTGTATATGTCTTCGAACCTTGATTTACAAAATCTCTTGGCAATGGGGAATGTGTTTTAGCATCAGCGAATACACGAAATTCATATACTTCTTTTTGGGCTTCTATTCTTTGTTGTTCTCTAACAGCCATTTTATCTCGCATGGCTTGTGTATGCGCTCTTTCACTCTTGCTTGTTTTAATTTCTTCTTCAATGTCTTTTCTTTTTTCATTCGCTTGTTTTTGTGCTTCCGCTGCTTCAGATTTTTCTTTTAATATAGCTTCTTCTCTTGCATTTCTTTGTGTTTCTAATTGGCTCTCTCTAGCTGCTTTGGCATCGGCTTCCACTTTTCTGGTTGCATCCAGGGTTGCTATTTGGCGAGCATTTAATTGCTTTATTTCTTGCTCCATTAATTGACGAACATGTTGTGAATTGTTTGCGATATAAAGTGCCGCTTCTTCTTCACGTTTTGCATTTTCCTCAAATCGAAGTCCTCGTAGCGCTAATTTTAATTCTTCTCTTTTTTGATCTGTAGACATGCCTGATCTAGACATAACTCAATCCTCACAATAAATTCTATGTTGCACCTTTATTTCAATCCTAACTTAGATACCTTCGCCATGGGGGAAGGTATGCTACATCACCAAGAAAAGTTATTGGGTAAGTTTCGATGATGTTGATGCATGCACCGTCACAGCAGCTGTCGTATTATTACAAACCAGCGAAGTCCGGGTAAGCGTTGCTGTTGTAGATTGCAAAGATGCAGGAGATCTAGCACCATCACTAAAACTAGTAGCACTTGAATTTTGTGCTCTTAATTGTGCTAATCGCTGTTTTTTCTCCTCTACTGCTAGTAGTCGATCTAACTCAGCTTCTTCTAGTGCTGCTATTTTTTGACGTTCTTCAGCTTGTGTACGCTCTTGTTGAAGTTTTCTCATCTCTGCTTCATGCGCAGCATCTGCAATAATTTTCTTTGCAGCAGCTACTTGTAGTTTCTCCTGAACGTCTGGTCTTCGCATCGCGTCTAAATGAATACTACTTTTGATTTCTATTTCTCGTGCCGCTGCATTTGCTACTGCTTCTTTAACAACTAAATCAGTAGGTACCATGCTTTGTATAGAAATATTTAATATTTTTACGCCGCCTTCGCAGATATCTTTTGACTTCTTTAATGTTTCTGTCGCTTTAGTACAAATTTCAGCTTCGTTGCTGCCATATGCAGGAGGTGCTTGATCATTTTTTTCTTTTTCTTCAGAATCCAAACTAAAGACAGTTTTCTTAACTTGGGTTGCTACAGCCTCTATTGATATTTTTTTAATTTCTTTCTCAATAGTTTTAGGTGTAGGTCCAAATGTCTGAATAGCTTGAAACATACATTCTACACTCTTAGTGTGGCCAGCAGCAGATGTAATTTCCATGATTTGATCTTTTTGTTTATTTAATTCTTCTAAAGAGAATGGAGATGGAACAGTTATTCCATCGAGCCAACCTGTCTCAGGTCTAGTACCTGCAGATTTTACAACTGCATAACTCAATTTACGGCTCTTGTCTTGATATATGTAAACTTTTCCTGGTTTTAAATCACCTGCTATGTCCGCGCCCATAGCAAGTTCATACCCCATTCCATTATCTGTAATAGGAATTTGATAAGTGACTGTTGCTTTAACACATACATTGACGCCATTCTTAGTTTGACAAAATATTTCGACTTCCTCATTTTTCACTTTGGTAGAAATAGAATCTGGAAGAACTGTCCATTCAGGAGGTATGTCATTTAATCCTGGCGGTAATATGCGTTTCATGCTTCTTTCATCAAAAGCAATATAGACTTTTCCATCAGGCGTTCTGACGAATCGAGTCCAATATGGAACTGCTTTCTCGTTGTGTTTTTTTTCTTCTTTATATTCTTCTTCTGTTTTTGCTGCTCTTACAAAAATTCCATTAGGCGTACTTACGTGTCTAAATTTTACGGAGGGTGAATCTATAAAATGTTTTCCAGGTAGTAGGTATTTTGAATTTTGCACATCTTGACTATCTTCAGCGTAGACCAATTCTCCAGGTAGCACGGTAATGACATGTACTGTTTCATGGTGGATTGTTTTGTCTGTTGCGCTTCTATTACTTATAAATTCTACTCCATAAGGTTTATCCCACCTTCCTGGTGATAGAAGAAGTGGTTTTCCATTCATTTTGACTAAGCCAACACAGCCCTCTGGTACATCAATGGCGCTATGAGCCTGATTTGTAGATGCTACTTTTATTTGATCTGTTACAGGAATCCCTGCATACATGCGCTGTGGAGTAGAAAGGTGTTTTGATGCAGCGGTTAGTACTTGTTCTTCTATTTTTGAATTTAATGTGTCAATCATGAAGGGTTGTGAAGGATCTACTAGTATGTCAGTTGCTGCACTGCGTACAACCTGTCCATTTTTATCTTTCATTGTATAGTGGATATGATCATCTTTTACTTCTAAATAGATTTTATTGTTTTCTACCGCTTCGTCCGGCAAGGGGGTTAAATTCTGTTGTGATAAAAATAGTCGTACCTCTTTTTTGATTCGTTTTAATGAATCTTGAGCTGAGGCTGAGGACGTATTTGAAGGAGTAGGTATCTTCGTAACTATTGTTTTGTATTCTTTATTGGGCATTTGAATGGTACATTCAACAAAACTATTTTTGTCTCGAATGAGAACAGTATCTGTCGCTGCTTTTTCAAGGCTAAGTTTAAATTTTGGTAATATTTCAAAGTCATACCATGTTTTTTGAGTGGTAGGATTATGAAAAAAAGATCGGCTTTGTTGTGGATATAAAGAACGAGGTTTTAATTCTGAGGGTATTTTAATAACTTTTTTCTTTTTCTTATCATCAGCAAAGACTTCTATAACACTTTTAGTTAGAGCCGGCGCGCTTGCTTCAGCCTGTTTTGTTTCTGTGGTGGGAGTAGCAGCAGTAAAATTATCATCAAGTGTTTTCTGTTTTTCTGGGGCGCGGACGACAAGCATCATTAAACTCCTCATAAGTTATTATAAAGCAAAGTGGCAGAATTGTATCAAATATAGGCATGCAAGTCTAGTATAACTATCTTTTACCCACACATTTTTGCTAGACTGGCTTGCAATTTGCCCCCAATTTTCTTTTTACAATCAATATCATGCAATCAAACAGAATGGCGGATTCTACATAGTTACCCATTATTCTTTATCAGTAACGCTCGCTCATAAAGATCATTTTTTCTCTCTCCCGTGATTTTCGCGGCAATTTCAGCAGCCTGCTTTAACGGTAAAGTTTCTAACAATGTCCTTAAGATTTTATCATGCGAAACAAGATGCTCCGCCGCTATAGGGGCAACTTCCACGCCCTCCACTAACACAATGATTTCACCTCGTTGTTGATTTTCATCCTGCGTGACCCAGTCCACTATTTCACCAATCGCGCCTGATCGAACAGTTTCAAACATTTTAGTGAGTTCACGTGCAAGCACCATTTGACGATCACGACCAAACACTTCTTGCATGGTTTTCAAGGACTCTAAAATCCGATGTGGTGCTTCGTAAAAAATAAGCGTGCGAGGTTCTGATTGCAGGGCTTCTAGCCGTTCTTTTCGGAGTTTGGTTTTAGAAGGCAAAAATCCTTCGAACACAAAACGATCGGTGGGCAATCCTGAAACACTCAGTGCGGCAATTAATGCACAGGCACCGGGGATGGGCACCACTGAGAGATCTGCATTTTTAACCCGCATCACTAAAATATATCCAGGATCGCTGATTAAAGGGGTGCCTGCATCGCTGATCAACGCAATGGACTCGCCTTGGCGTAATCGATCAATGAGTTGGTTCGCACGGGCTTCTTCATTATGTTCATGTAATGAAATCAGCGGGGTGGTAACACCTAAATGTTGTAATAAATGCTTACTATGCCGCGTGTCTTCAGCTGCAATGCAGTTGACAGTTTTTAAAGTTTCAATCGCGCGCAAACTGATGTCTTTCAGGTTACCGATGGGGGTCGCGACTATATATAAAGTACCAGAGTGATTTATCTTCATCATTCAAAGTGTTATCCTAATTAATCTCGATTAGATACCCCTATCCATACGTGCACGGCTAAGGGAAGGCAAATTCATAGGTATCATTAATTTCAACTGAGGGTGACTCATGTTAAAACCTATTGTACTTTTAATGCTTGCATTGCTCTGCGGTTGTACAACGCCTCAATTAATGAGTGAAACACCTGCTTCAAAGCAAGGTAGTGATTCTCAAAGCCTACCCACAGAACCTGGATTTTGGCAAAGTGGCAACCCCAATGTTATCTGGGAAAAAGTAAAACACACTCCAGCTAACAAATTAAAAAGTGCATTAAATCAAACTAACGACCCAATTGCTACGGGTTGGATAAAACTTGCGCTTATTAGCAAACAATACAGCATCAATTCTCAGCAACTATCAGAACAACTCATGCAATGGCGCAAAGAGTACCCCAATCACGCTGCGAATGCACTCATCCCAAATGATAGTGCTTTAGCAACGTTACAAAACACCCCTACTCCAAAGAATATTGTCCTGCTTTTGCCACTTAAAGGTGCATTGAGCGCGCAAGGACAAGCAGTGCGAGATGGTTTTTTGAATGCGTATTATGAATCGGCAAGAAAAAGCCAACAAACAGTTTCTTTTATTGATACGAATACAAGCTCAAACATGACTGCGCTTTATCAACAAGCGATTGCACAAGGTGCTGATACAATCGTTGGACCCTTAAGCAAAGAACAAGTCGCGGCACTCCTAAAGCAAGGCTCTTTTCCCGCGCCCACCATTGCTTTAAATTACACGGAAATTAGCTTTGGTTCGTTGCCAAGTAATTTTTATGAGTATGGATTATCAGCGCGTGATGAAGCAGAGCAAATGGCCGACAAGGCGTTGCAAATGGGGCATTCACATGCATTGTTGATTGCGCCACAAAATGAATGGGGACAACGTACTACTCAGCCTTTAATCGCTCGTTATCAATCACTAGGCGGTCATATTACGGATACGTTGTATTACACACCTTCAACCAACATTTCTCAAGCAATTGCCGCACTTTTACACATCGACACCAAAGCTGACCGTGAAAAAATGCAGGATGATAATAATAAGAAAACCTTGGAAGAACAGCGTAGACAAGATTTTGATGTCGTGTTTTTAGTTGCAGAGCCGCAAATGGCACGCCAAATTGTGCCTACTTTAAAATATTATTATGCTGACAAAGTGCCAGTGGTGGCTTCTTCTGCTATTTACACGGGATCACCCGATCCACAAAAAGATGCGGATTTAAATGGCGTGTATTTTTGTGATATCCCATGGGTATTAAAATCGACGCATGGTAGTGATCAGCAAACGAATCGTTTGTACGCGGTCGGGATTGATAGTTATACTATCAGCAATAATATCCCTCGTTTAAATCAATTACCTAATTTCCCTATCTATGGTACAACTGGCGCACTTACTTTAACCGCCAAGCACCAGGTTTATAGGCGTTTACCTTGGATGCAAATGCATGCTGGATATCCTCAATAAAAAAAAGCTGGGCGATATCGCAGAGGCTAAAGCGTGCACTTATTTAGAAACCAACGGGTTGAGCTTAATTGATCGCAATTTTCGCTCGCCTTTTGGTGAAATTGATTTAATCATGCATGATAAAAAAGAAGTAGTCTTTATTGAAGTAAGATCACGATCCTACACAACCTTTGGCACCGCCATCGAAAGTATCAATAAAACTAAACAACAAAAGGTGATAAAATCGGCGGTCTGTTATTTACAGAAAAGAAAATGGCTAGATAAAGTTAACTATAGATTTGATGTGGTTGGCTGTTCTCCTACGACTATTGAGTGGATTAAAAATGCATTTTCCGATGAATAATATTATTGAACGCATTAAATATAATTTTAGTGAGAGCATTCAAACGAAGATCAGCGCGGCAGATATGCTGCTTCCAACCGTCGGTCTTGCGAGTGAAAAACTTTTGCAGTGCCTGTTGGATGGTCATAAAATTATGAGCTGCGGTAATGGCGGGTCTGCCTGTGATGCGATGCGGTTTTCAAGTGAAATGCTAAATCGCTTTAATCACGAACGACCTAGCTTGCCTGCTATTACGCTGACGGCGGATATGGCAACTATCACGTCAATTGCGAACGATAGCCACTACAGTGAAGTCTTTGCCAAGCAATTACGTGCCTTAGGGCAGAAAGGCGATATCTTGCTTGCCATTTCTACGAGCGGCAATTCTGCTAATATTCTAAACACTATCAAAGCGGCTCAAGATAGAAATATTCAGACTATTGCATTAACAGGGCATGATGGTGGTAAAATAGCGACGATTTTACAAGAGCATGACATTGAAATTCGCGTTCCATCGTATGATACTGCGCGTATTCAGGAAACGCATTTAGTCATTTTACATTGTCTATGCGATATTGTGGATCATTTGTTATTCGGTCACGGGGAAGTTACTACATGAAAAAATTAATATCGATTATTTTAGTGGTTGCGATGACGCTTTCATTGCAGGGTTGTTTTTTTGTTGCGGGTGCTGCGGCGGGTGCTGCGGCTGCTGTTGTGGCCTATGATCATCGTAAGTTAGAAAGTATTTTGATGGATAATCAAATTACGCATGATGCGGCTGATAAAATTAATGCGGATCCTAACTTCAAGGGAAGTCATATTGATATTGCTTGCTTTAGCCGCGTTGTCTTACTGACTGGCCAAACTCCTACGGCTGAATTACGGGAAGAAGCAGAAGCGGTTGTTCGTAATGTGCCAAATGTGACTCGGATTTATAACCAGATTATTATTAGAGCACCGACGTCGAGCATTGTGCGTACTAGCGATGCTTGGATTACGACGAAAATTAAATCTGAATTGCTGGCAACGAAGGGAATGAAATCAGGGACTATTAAGGTAGTCACTGAAAATGGGATTGTTTATTTGATGGGGATGGTTAGCAAAGATCAGGCGGAAACGGCTGCGACAATTGCAAGCCAGGTGGATGGGGTGCAGAGGGTGATGAAGATTTTTCAGTATACTAATTGATATCGCTTAGGACACCTCTCCCCTTGTGGGAGAGGTCGGCGCGTAGCGACGGGTGAGGGGTGCTTTTAGCGGCGTTGCGTTTGAATTTTAAAAGCCGCTTAGAAAAGCCTCTTTTTGATTTTATTATACGCCGCTAAAAGCACCCC
>DHJK01000167.1:4181-5571 GCA_002404295.1 Legionellales bacterium UBA4722 | reverse complement strand
TTCGGCGTCGACCTCTCCCACAAGGGGAGAGGTGTCCTAAGCCAAATAATGGATCACTTGTACTAACTAAGGATATTTTTTATGTCTACAAAATTGAACAAATCAAAAAACACAAACCGCTATCTTCAACTCATTGCAATCCTCATCATGAATTGCACATTAACCAGTTGCATCTACAGCACCGCTGTCTCCTCAGGCGCTCAAGCTGTTTATAATCGTCAGAGCATTAAACAGAACATAAATGATAACTACACAACCATGCAGGCATACCATGCTATTGATACTTACGGTAATATCTATAAAGATACTCACATTACAATAGCCACTTTCAACGACTCCGTTTTATTAGCAGGACAAGTGGTCAACGCCCAACAAAAAGTAGAGATAGAAAGAATTATACGTCATGAAACAGGCGACAGAACAATTTACAATTTTCTTGAAATATCTAATCCCACATCAGCCCTCACTCGCACCAGTGATGGCTGGATTACGGGTAAAATCAAATCGCAATTAATGGCGATTGATGACGCAGATCCAACACAGATAAAAGTAGTCACTGAAAATGGCACAGTTTATTTAATGGGTATTGTGTATCCAAGACAAGCGGAGATCGCGGTTGATGTTGCGAGAGCAACGAGTGGAGTACAGCGAGTAGTTAAGATATTATCTTATTTGCAGATTGTGAAACGGTATAAACAGTAATCAAAAAATCATACTGAGTTTTATATAGAATACATAAAAATATCGTCAGAAAATACGCATTGTGCATACTCGTAATAATAGGAGCTACTAGCTGGAGAAAATCCATACCCAAGACGGCTAGTTGGTAATGTACCTAATATATTTTTTGTCTTAGTTAATGCCTCTTCTTGGCTAGTTGCAGCGATATTTTTAATATAAGCAGACCAAATACGTGAACGAACTGCTCCTCCTTCGATATTAACTACTATTCCTCTTATTTCAATATTAAATAACCGAGGGGAAATTATTTTTACGTTAGAAATATCAAGATGTTGAGCAATGCTTTTCCAGGGTGGGCATGTAATGACAGGCGGCGAAGGATGCGGAGGTTCAACAATCTCATCAGTCACGATTCCAAATACATTTTGAAAATAGGTTAATGACACAATTAATATTAGACCTATTTTTAATATGTTTTTTTTATCTGAGAGCATGCATACAATCCCTGTTATCAATTCAGCGCCCCTGAATGATGTGTCATAGCTGCTTAGAACACCTCTCCCCTTGCGGGAGAGGTCGGCTTGATGCGACGGGTGAGGGGTGCTTTTAGCGGCATTGCGTAAAAAGCAAATTGCTTGTTCAAAAAGATACTAAAGCGTCTTTTAAATTTTAAATATAAGCCGCTAAAAGCACCCCCCACCCCCCCCCC
>DHJK01000167.1:0-4121 GCA_002404295.1 Legionellales bacterium UBA4722 | reverse complement strand
GGAGAGGTGTCCTAAGCAGCTTTAGTGGGAATGATACATCATGAAATGCTGAGAATTATTCTTAATAAACCCACTAATTACTCAACCAACTTCAAATGTGATCGAGTTTTTTGAGTCACATTATCCTGCACTTGCTGCTGTATCACAGACGCTTCACCCTGTACTCCAGCATCACCTTCATCATCTACTACATCTTCATAATCAAAAAACATCCCTTGTTGATTTTCATTAGCATAAATCGCCAAGACTGCTTTTGTGGGTGCTGAAATATGATAAACGACACCTGAAAAAGACGCTTTGAATTCAAGTAAATCATTCGTAAGGCCGAAATCGCGGACAGCGATGGGTGAAATATTTAAGGTAATTTCCCCATTTTCAATGTGCTCAAGAGGCACTCGGCAACGTGGGAAATTAGCATTAATGACTACATAAGGTGTGCATTCGCTATCAATAATCCATTGATAAAATGCACGAATTAAATATGGTTTGTTTGATAACACAAAAAACTCCTTCTTATACGTTATTCGTAACAACGCTTTAAAAAAAGATATGTCATTAAAAAATGTGTCATTCCCGCAAAGGCGGGAACCCATTCTGACATATTCTTTTTACTCTGCCACTTCTTCTCTTACCACCCTTCTTACATCTTGTTCAACTTCCGTCAAACTTGCTTGGAATGAGTCCCGCGCAAAAATACGTTCAGCATATTTGCTAATCGCTTTTGCTTCTGGAGGTAATGGAATCCCCCACATGGGTAAACGCCATAAAATCGGCGCAATACAACAATCCACCAATGAAAAATCATCATTCAGAAAATAAGAAGCGCTATTAAATACAGGTGCAAGTTTAATAATATAATTACGTAACTCTTTGCTAGCCGCCTGAACTTCAGCAGGTTTACCTGTTTCAATTTTACGAACCAAAGCACCCCATTCACGATCGATACGATAGATCATTAAACGAGATTTAGCGCGAGCTACAGGATAGACAGGCATTAAAGGAGGATGCGGGAAACGCTCGTCTAGATATTCCATGATGATGTTAGCATCATACAATACCAACTCACGATCCACCAAAGTAGGTGCCGTGCCATAAGGATTGAGCTCAAGCAAATCTTCTAGCTTATCTTTCTCACTCACATCCGTATTAATCACTTCGACAGAAACGCCTTTTTCAGCCAATACTATTCTGACGCGATGGCTATAAATATCCATCGATCCAGAATAAAGTGTCATGATTGATCGTCTATTAGCTACAATTGCCATTCGAGCATCTCCTTCATATACATGTATAGTTAGAATAGCCCTTATACTCGCAGGATCTATGTGTTGAGTGTCGAGCCGCCTATGATGGCGACTTTAAAACGCTATAACACCAAAACCTAGATGCTATGAGTATAGGCTGGCTGGGGGACTAGGATTCGAACCTAGGTAAACAGTGTCAGAGACTGTTGTCCTACCACTAGACGATCCCCCAACTTTGAGTCATGCCCATCGCATGCCATCCATAAAGAATAGCATGCAATGGTATATGTCTTAACGCTTAGAGTACTGTGTGCCTTTACGTGCTTTATGTCGTCCGACTTTCTTACGCTCTACTTGTCTAGCATCACGTGTTAAGAAACCCGCTTGGCGTAAAATCTTTCGTAAAGATAAAGCACCTTCACCGCTAGATTCACCACCTTCGTCAGTGCCAGTTCCTTCATCATACTGAAGTAATGCACGTGAGATACCGTGACGAATCGCACCAGCTTGACCGCTGATTCCGCCGCCTGCAACCGTAATGGTAATATCAAACTTGTTTTGTAAGTTTGTAACAACCAAGGGTTGGCGCACAATCATGCGTGCTGTTTTACGACCAAAGTATTGATCTAGTGTATTTTGGTTAATCACAATATTTCCTTTGCCCGCTTTTAAATAAACGCGCGCTGTGGAGGTTTTGCGACGACCGGTACCACAATAAACTTCTTGTTGCTTTGCTGCCATAGTATTATTCCGTATCAAAATCGAGTGCTTGAGGTTGTTGAGCCATATGCGGATGTTCAGACCCAGCATACACCTTTAACTTGCGATACACTGCACGACCTAAAGAATTTTTAGGTAACATGCCTTTTACTGCTAGCTCAATCACGCGTTCTGGATGCTTGGCTAAGAGTTTTTCAAAGTTAGTTTCTTTAATACCACCTGGATAACCTGAGTGACGATAATATTTCTTATCGGTTGTTTTCTTACCAGTGACCTTAATCTGACTAGCATTAATCACAATAATAAAATCACCCGTATCGACGTTAGGTGTAAATTCAGGTTTATGTTTACCGCGCAAACGAGTTGCAATACGGCTCACTAACCGGCCCAGTGTCTTACCAGCAGCATCTACGATGTACCAACCATGCTGCGCTGTTTCATTTGTTGCATTATAAGTTTTCATTAGACTCCTACTCCATGGGAGTAATTTACGAAATGTAAAAACAACCCGAAGATCAAAAGATGTCGAATTCTATAGTAATGCTCAAAAACAAGCAAGGGTCTATCAACAAAAAATAGCAATAAAAACACGCTCTTTTTTTGCTCTATCAACATGACTCTACTGAGGAATAGGGTTTTGCTCTGGTTCACTGAAAATATATTTTCAGGTAGGGGCTAAATAGCAAGCTAAGCTGCTTTATCGCGCCCATGCCCATAGGCACCAAGCTAAGAGAAATCAGCTTTTTATACCGTCATTGCCGCCTATAACGAACCCTAGGCCTGTCATCCTACGCCGTCATCCCCTACACTGTCATCATCCTCGCACTGCCATCCCGCAAAATTTTCGTCCTTAGTATTCGACAAAAAAAACGAATTTATAACCTTTACAACAATCACAAACAACATGACACCACCAACTCAAAAATTACTAAAAAAGCCTAAATACAGCCCCCAACTCGACACATCACTTCAACATATTTATAAACAAAATCCCAAATTCGCTTAAAATTAGGCAATTTTCGCCATCTAATTACTTTAACTACACAATAAAACAAGCTATTAATTTTAAAAACACTCGCATAATTACGAAGATATGCTATTGTATGCATTGCATCATTTTGACTTTAAGAGGAATAAACATGGCTGCAAAAAAAGCTTCTGCTAAATCAGGAAAGAAAACCGTAAAAAAAGTGCAAATAATGAAACCCAAAATGCCTTCAGTTAAAGATCCTTTAACTAAAGGTGGTATTATCAAGGCGATCATGGACATGACCTGCCTCGGTAAAAAAGATGTTGTTGGCGTTTTAGATGCGTTCGGTACCATCATTGAGCTGCATGTTAAATCACGCGGTCCAGGAAAGTTCACCATGCCTGGTCTGATGAAAATTGCTGTCGTTAAAAAAGCAGCAAAACCAGCTCGCAAAGGTATCAATCCATTTACCGGCGAAGAAATGATGTTCAAAGCAAAACCCGCTCACAAAGTAGTGAAAATCAAAGCTCTTAGAAAATTAAAAGAGATGGCTACTGCCTAATCTTTTGTTTTATTTATTCCGCGCAGGACGTTTCTTTTTAGAAGAAACGTTCTGATTAGCGGATAGGTTTACCCAACTCGAAAACTGCCGTAATTCACTGAGACTAAGCCAGTAAGCTCGGAGGCTGAGACAATTCCGCGCTATCACCTTTCAATTTAGACAAAGAAGCTATTGTTTTTTCGAGCTGTGAACCTATTGGATCACGATTAAAAAATGAATGCATAGCCATTAGTCCGCCTCCAGCTACTTTACCAGCTACGACTGCTGCGACTGGAGCACCTACAGGCCCACCCACTAAGCCGCCTATTACGCCGCCCATTACGCTGCACCCTATTACTTTCATGAGCGCGCACAGGCCATTAATACAGCTAAGAACTACATTTTTAAATGTTTGACCCCATGTGAATTTTGTAGAATCTACAAGACACTTCTCTATCTCGTTTTTTTTATATCGTTTCTTATTTTCTATAATATCTTGAGTAATAAAATATAGCCTTCTTTCAAGATCGTCATAGCTATTTTTACTACCTTGCGCGCAAATTAAGCCTTTTAATATATTAAAATTCATAATAACATTTTCATATTGGTCAATAACAGTTGCCTTCAAAGTCTTCTTACATTCTTC
>DHJK01000136.1:6276-9502 GCA_002404295.1 Legionellales bacterium UBA4722 | reverse complement strand
GATCAAATATATATTAAATGTATAATATATAGCATACAGTTTTGGTTGAAAAAAATGACTCGACTCTATTTTTTATATATATAATCAATAAGTTGAACGCATATAAAGGGCTTTAATAAAACAAAATAAATGACGTCACATTGCTAAGTGACGTCTTGCTTAAATTCATTGACAACTATGTGATTTAGTATTATTTTTAACAAGTTATCTTCAGGGCAGGGTGAAAGTCCCTACCGGCGGTATTTTTACGAAATGTTAGTATTAGTAAAAGAGCCCGCAAGCGCTTTCCCTTCATGGGAAAGTTAGCAGATTTGGTGAAATGCCAAAGCCGACGGTTAGAGTCCGGATGAAAGAAGATAAGCGGAGTCCTTAAGTAGTCATTCTACTTGATGGGCTATTTTATTTATTGATGCCCTGAATAACTCATTATTTAATTATATTCGTGCTTCGGGGATTGATAAATTATGTTTAGTGGCATTGTATCTGCGGTCGGTATCATTCAACACATCCTAACAAAGAAAGACTGTATTGATTTTGTCATTCTCGTTCCTGAAACGTTTACTGATTTAACAATCGGTGAAAGTATCGCCGTAAACGGCGTTTGTTTAACGGTAACGCATTTTTCAGAGAGTTGCATGTATGTCACTGCAGTGCCACAAACATTACGCGTTACTACTTTATGTGAATTAACAGAAAACAGTGTAGTCAATTTAGAGCGGTCTATCACGATTAATACACGCTTAGGTGGACATTATGTGCAAGGTCATGTGGATGTAGTAGGGGAGATTTTAGATATAAAATCAGACGGCGATGCTGCAATATTAGTTAAAATCGGCATGCCTGAAAACTTAAGCAAATATGTAGTACGTAAAGGATATATTACGCTAGACGGCATGAGTATTACAGTCATTGATACAGCCACAAACTACTTCACAGTCACATTTATCCCACACACACAACAAGTGACTATCGTTAATCAATATCGCATTGGCAGTAAAATTAATCTTGAAGTGGATATTTTGGGTAAATATATAGAGAAATTAATCACGCCGTTTTTGCAAGATAAAATGAAAAATTGAGGAGACTAATAATATGCAAGCTTATATAAAACATGTGGAATCTGCATTAGATGATTTGCGTCTTGGTAAACCTATTATTTTAACGGATAACCCAGAACGTGAAAACGAAGGTGATTTTATTTTTCCTGCTGAGATGATAACCGCTGAGATGATGAATTTTATTATTCGTCATAGTAGTGGCATTGTCTGTCTCGCTTTATTTGAAGATCATATTAAACAACTTGATTTGCCATACATGGTACCTGCGCACGAAAATACAAGCTCGCGTGGTACGCCTTTTACCGTATCGATTGATGCAAGAGTCGGAATTAGCACTGGCGTTTCTGCAATTGATAGAGTCAAAACGGTACAAGCAGCTATTGCCGATCATGCAACACATGAAGATTTAGTGATGCCAGGCCATATTTTTCCGCTATATGCTAAAGAAGGAGGCGTGCTGGAGCGTGCTGGGCATACTGAAGGCTCAGTTGATTTAATGAAACTCGCGGGATTAAAATCCGCAGCTGTATTATGCGAAGTCATGAATCCAGATGGAACAATGACAAGAGGCGCAAAGTTAGTTGAATTTTCAAAACAACATAACATAAAAATTCTCTCTATAGAGGATATTGTTTTATATCGAACGGCGCGTGAAAATTTAATTGCAGAGGAAGTGTCTACAGAAATACCCCTCGAATCCTATGGCTCATTCACATTAACAGTAGTCAAAGAAAAAATTACGGGTACTGAACATGTAATCTTAGAGAAAAAATTAAAAAAATCAGAAACGACTTTAGTGCGTATCCATTCAGTCTGTTTGACTGGCGAGATCTTTGGTTCAATGCGCTGTGATTGCAAACAACAATTACATTACTCCTTGAAACGCATTAGTGAAGAGGGTGGTATGTTAATCTATCTTGATCAGGAGGGTAGAGGGATTGGCTTATTTAATAAAATAAAAGCCTATGCCTTACAAGAGCAAGGTTTTGATACGATTGAAGCAAATGAAAAATTGGGCTTACCCATTGATTCTAGAAAATACTATATTGCAGCGAATATTCTTAGGAATCGTGGCATAACTGATGTAAAATTATTAACGAACAATCCAGCTAAATTACATGATTTAAAGAAATACGGGATTGCCAAAGTAGAGCTAGAATCACTCCCTGTATTTTGCAATGAACACAATAAAAAATATTTAAATGCAAAAAAGATAAAGCTAAACCATGAAATGAAACACGATTTTTAAAAGCAGACAAAGTAATGACAAACATTCCTAAAAGAATAGTACAAATAAGCGATATACATCTTTTCGCAGATAAAGATAACGAGTTGCTTGGTGTAAATACTTATCAAAGTTTTCATGCACTTTTGGATTTATTAAAATCAGCTACTACTCAACCTGATATAATTTTATTAACCGGTGATTTAAGCCAAGATCATAGTCAGAAAGCTTATGAGTATGTAGTCGAAGCATTTAATGCATTTGCAATTCCTACCTATTATGTACCAGGCAATCATGATGATATTCCATTCATGCAATCAACTTTACCATCAGCCACTATTTTTAATACAAAACATATCCTTTTAGATCCTTTCCAGTTGATATTGCTTGATTCACAAAAAACTAAAGCAGTAGAAGGCTATCTTGCTCGTACGCAACTGGATTTTTTAGAGGATTGTTTAAAAAAACATCCTGAACATCACGCAATACTGGCGTTCCATCATCAACCAGTATCCGTGGGCGCTACATGGCTAGACAAGATAGGGTTACAAAATGCAGATGAATTATGGGCGATCCTCGCGCAGTATCCTAATAGCCATACTATTTTATTCGGTCACGTTCATCAGGAATTTCAAACTAAAAAAAATGGCATAAATTGTTTTTCAACACCTTCCACCTGTGTCCAATTTAAGAGAAACAGTGTCGATTTTGCGTTAGAAAAACTACCACCCGCATACCGCTGGATAGACTTATATTCGGATGGTACCTTAAAAACAGGTGTTTGCCGTGCAGCACATTATGTAGGTGTATTTGAGATAGAGGCAAAAGGTTATTGATTTTAATATGAGGTTAATAAACCGTCCTTAGTGAGTTGCATTGTCTTTATCGTGCCCATCGCCTCGGCTCTCGTCATTGCGAGCGTGAGCGAAGCAACCCAGTCTTT
>DHJK01000136.1:0-6100 GCA_002404295.1 Legionellales bacterium UBA4722 | reverse complement strand
AGGCGGCGAAGGCGGCGAAAGTGGCGAAAGTGGCCAAGGCGGAAAATCGGGTGCCATCGAATTCCGATACCGTGATATTTTATCAGGCGACGCATCAGATGACACATTATCTGATTCAGACGTTCATCATTTGCTCATCGTGCATGAAGGTATACATAAAGAACGAGTAAACAACCAAAAAGAAAAACGTAAAGAACGCGATGATATTAAAAATGGACGTGTTAAGGCTAATAACTATGATGCACTCGGCTTGCGCATTGGAGGCGGTGCTGGCGGTGGCAGTGGTAGTACATCCCCTTATAAAAATCACCCCTTATCAAATCATGCCCAATTCAGTGGTGCAACCGATCGAAAAGTAACAGGTGTTCCCTCTGATAGTCTTTCAGAAACAAATGATAAAAACAAAAATGAGAATGAATTAAACTTAACCCACCAGCTGACTAATAGGCTCAAACAAGCACCGAAATTCCATCCTAAACCTCGCGGACCTTATGGGTAAAAACATACAATGATGTCTCTTGCTGATGCGATTATAGAAGAACAAATGGATCAAGTGCAGGCGTACTTGCGTTCAGGCGCCCCTCTTAATATGTTTGATGAGTATGGGTTTACACCGCTCATAGAAGCTGCAATTGCTGACAATATTGAGATTGTAAAAATTTTAATTGACTATGGCGCCAATGTGAATTTGCAAGATGCAACAGGCGGCACAGCGTTGCATTGGGCCGCTGAAAATAATAATATCCCTTTGGCAAAGTTATTATTTGAGCGTGGCGCCAATCCGAATACGTATACATTTGCAGGCCAACCTGCGTTAGTGATGCCTCTATTGCGTCAGCAGAACGAGATAAAAAAATTATTTTTGCAATATGGTGCTCATTTAGAATTTGCTCAAGACTATATTAATGCAAAATTGCTAGGTCATATGTTTGAATTAGTCGGTACCGCCGATATTATCTCGCCAAATAAACAATTTGTAGAGCTCGATTTTGAAGGATTTTTTTTAGAATTCAGTCTTGCCATTATTGCTGAATCACTGACGCAATTTAAAAATCATTTTGCTTCCCGCGAATGGCGGCGCTATTCTCAACATATACAAATTATGATTGATGTGTTGAATCGCGCTGCTCAATTAATCAAATATCAACAATATCGCACAAATATAGATAAACATCGCCCCGAAATTGACTCCCTCATTCAGCAAGAGCCTTTGATTATCCCCATTGGTTATGAGGGGCACGCAATCACTTTTATAAAAGTAGGGGATATCTTAGTAAAATGTGATCGCAGAGAGGATAGCCGACTATTCGATAATGTTTTTTTATATCATATCAATAACAGCCCCTTAGTGACTGTCGATTTTATTAGAAATTTAATCTATAAAAAGAAATCCAATGAATTTGTAAATGAACAATTACCTTCATTGTTAAATTTAACCCCCATCACTGAAATTAAAGTCGCCGCGCAAATCAGCGGTAATTGTTCATGGGCAAATGTGGAAGCCTGTATTCCCGCGTTATTCTTTTTACTATTTTCAAGAACCCCTGACTTTGATAAAAATATTCCACGTTATAAATCTATTGCATTGAACTTTTTTAAACAATGGCGCGAGTGGAACAAAGACCGCGCCCTTAATTTATGTATTCAAAGTTTAAAACATGCGAACCCAGTCCGCCAAGCCTGTAAAGCTGAAATTTTAGCTGCTATTTTATATCAAAGTTGTAGGGAGGATAATGCGCTCAATGAAACCCGTATTGAAGATATTTTAAATGTGTTTTCTGATCTGCGTTACAAACATATTCTACTGAATTATGTCAAATCCTACTGTTATGAAGATCAGAGTGATGAAGGCCAGCATTTTATGCGCATTTTGAAAAAACATGGCGTGGCGCTTCGCTAATAATGGAATTGCATAAAATTAAGCATAAGATACTAAATCGCCATTATTTTGAGCTACTAAAATTCACTTTTTCCAGTGACGTGTCTTTAAAAACTATGCTATTCTAAATCGCTGTAGCACTTCGCAAAACGCGAAGCCGCCATCACTTTAAGCTGTTTAAAAGGAGTCAAGACATGAAAAAGCATGGACCGATTGGTTGGTTAACTTGGATTTTACTTATTGTTGGCGGTCTTAATTGGGGTTTAGTGGGCATCAACCCTGAATATAATCTTGTGACAATGTCATTGGGTGCTGATACAACAGCTGCACGTGCTGTCTATATCATCATCGGTGTTGCTGCATTGCTAGCTATTTTTTTCAAAGCTATGTGCTGCAAAAACAGCAAATGCTGCCATAGCAAAGAATGCTGCAATAACAAAAAATAACAAATTTTATGATTTATAAAATCGCTGTCATCCTGTATGCTTGGGATGACAGCGTTTTTCTCATTATAAATAACTTACTTCAACCAACTTAATAAACAATCAGGATGTAAAACTAACTCCTGCTTTTTTTGCTTAGAAAGCCGTTTAATAAATTTTTCAATTTTCATTGCCGTAGATTGTGTGCCTGTAATTTGCCAACTCTGTGCAATTCCAAGTGGTTTAAAGCTACGCGTATATTTACATTTATCAGTTCCTGCAAGATGCTCTTGAAAGCGTCGCGTGAGATTGGTTGTGTAGCCCGTGTAAAAACTTCCGTTATCACAATTTAATATATATACCCAATATGTACTCTGATTGATGCTTGTATTGGACATTAGCCTATCCTATAAATGGTTTCTGAATAGTGTATTCAATTTAATACACTGATTGCATCGCTGTTTTAAACAAGATATCATATTTTTTCCTATAATTATGGAGCAGCCAATATGGAAAGCAACACTCCTACTTCTAATATAGATCAAGAAGACCAGGCTACACGAAAAATGGCATACACCATTTATGTACTCTATTTGGCAACTATTGTATTACCTATTTTACCCATTATCGGTGTAATTTTTGGTTATATTTTCGAAAATGATGCTAAAAGCTATTTGAAAAGTCACTACCACTATATTATCCGTTCCTTCTGGATAGGAATTTTATATTCTTCAATAGCTGGCGCTTCCTTGATTATTGCTATTGGAGTCGTACTCATTCCACTTTGCATGATATGGTGGCTTATTCGCGCTGCAAAAGGACTTAAATCCTTAATGCGTAACCAGCCTATCTCTAACCCCGAAACTTGGTTTTTTTAACATAAAAATGCAGAAGACTTTTCGGGTCTTCTGCATGGCTTTACCTCTCAAGTAGAAACTAGATAACGTCAGAAATTCTAATGGTTAACAAAAGGATCTCTAACAAGTATTCCAGTTCTCACTAAAGCTACATGTCGAGTATGGCTTGCGATATATAATACATCATGTAATTGCTGTTGGTTATACACTGTACCACTCAGAGTGACGACATGGTGACATGTGCTCACTTCAATAGGTAATGCGCTCAGGCCGCTGTTGGCATTAATGCGACTGATAATTGAGTTTGTGATTTTATTACTACAGTGATTTGCGCATTGATATTTACCTACTGAGGGTTGGCTAGTGACACTCGCACAGCCAGATAAAACAGTAATGCTAGCAAGAGGTAACGCAATAATAAGACTAGAAATAAGTAATTTGAGTTTAGACATGATTTGTTACTCCTATTAAATGACCGGGTCCGTTTCAAGTTATAACTCATACCTTACCATTATAAATCGTTTTAGGTGGTGTTCTTAATATATATTTTTACATTATTATCAATAAGATAGACGCTTTGAGTGCGTCTTAAGCAGAATAAGAGATAGTGTATTCTATTGATTATTTTATGTTAAAAATGCTGTAAAACCATCAAATTAAGAAAGAGGTTGTGACTCTTTCTGTACATTCAATTATACTCATAGCCTGTTTATTTTAACCATCTCAGAGGAAGCTTATGTTTATATCACAAGTCACTTATATTTGGATTGATGGCAGCAATCCAACACAAACATTACGCTCTAAAGTCAAAATTATTCCATTGGCTCAAGAAACCTATAATCCAATTGATTTTCCTCAATGGAGCTTTGATGGTTCTTCTACATACCAAGCCGTTGGACATGATTCAGATTTAATCCTTCAACCCGTCCGTATTGTCGATGATCCAATTCTGGGCGAAGGTAATTTTCTTGCTTTATGTGAAGTCTTAAATCCTGATGGAACGCCGCATATTAGCAACAAGCGCAGCAGATTAGTGCAACTGATGGAGCAGGGCGGACATATATATCAACCCTGGCTTGGTTTTGAACAAGAATATACCTTATTTAGCGGCCAACAACCCTTAGGCTGGCCAGATCGCGGCTATCCAGCACCCCAAGGACCTTTTTACTGCGGCGTAGGCGCAGATGAGGTATTTGGCCGACATTTAGTCGAAGAACACGCACAAGCCTGCTTAGATGCTGGCCTCATGCTTTATGGAACCAATGCGGAAGTAATGCCCGGTCAGTGGGAGTTCCAGATTGGCTACCGCGGTATAGACACAGAAAGTGCAGATCCAGTCACTGTCTGTGATCATTTATGGCTAGCTCGCTGGTTGTTGTATCGCATCGGTGAAGAGTACGACATCACCGCAAAGCTGCACCCAAAACCTGTGAAAGGGGATTGGAATGGCGCAGGCAAGCACACTAATTTTTCAACGGAAGCGATGCGCGATTCTAAAACAGGAATGACCGCGATTAATAAAGCTATTAGTGCATTAGAAAAAACACACAATAAACATATTGCGGTCTATGGACATGATTTAGAATTACGCTTAACAGGGAAGCACGAAACTGCACATATGTCAGAATTTGTTGCAGGTATTGGAAATCGTGGGGCTTCAGTAAGAATTCCACGTCCTGTTGCGAATCTAGGCTATGGTTATATAGAAGATCGCAGACCGGGTGCAAATGCGAATCCGTATGAAGTTGCGGCGGTATTGGTTGAGACTATATGTGGTGTAGAACTTGAAGAAGGTGTGTCTGATAAAGTAATTGGGTAATTGTTGAAGCTCTACATGACTGAAAAATTCTCGTCATTGTGATTGTTAGATGTTGCAATGACGAGAACTACAAATGTAAGATGAAGTATCCCTGCAAATCACGAGTCTCTTCTCTATCCGGTCTAGGAAATCGTGTCGATTCCCCAGCCCGCAATGACGTAAGTGGATTTAAAATTTTGCAGTTAACGCAAGAGAGCACCCATCTATTTAAAATGTACGTCTTGGAGTTTCTTGTTGAGTAGGAGCATCTTTATCTGGCGCTGTATTACTATCGTTACTGGCTTTTTCTAAAGTACGCATTTGTTGGCTTTTGTCGATTGTAGCATTCTGACTAGGCCTAGAAATAAATAAACCGGTTGTTGCTAATAACCCTTGTGATTTAGCTTCGTTATTTTCTTGTAGTTTTTGTTCAGAGTTTTCTTGTGCTGTTTTTAGTGCATCAAGTAGATTCACTCGTTTCCTTCTTGGTGTTTGTATTTTTATTTCACTGTTTTTCGCAGGCTCTTTAATTGACGAAATAATATTTAAATTTTCTTCTTCTAAATTATTTAAACGAGCATCTAATAGTTTTTTATCTTCTATATGATGGTTTTTTTCATTTTCAAGTACATTAAAATTATTTTGATTCACAATTTTATTCGGATCGCTTTGAATAACTTCTTTTGATAGATTATTACTTATAATTGAAGCCATGTTTGACACAAGCTCCGGTGAAATTTTATGCAGGGCAAAAAACTGATTGTTTATTATTCTCATCATGGAATTAAATAAAATTAATTCAGGAGTATTTTCTAAATAATCAATTCTTTCAGAAAATACATCTTTCTGCNNACTTCATGCATTGAAAATTCAATTGTTTTTTGCTCATTATTGATATCTAAAGATATTTTAACTACTTTGTCGAGATTTGTAATCATTTTAGCAACGATAAGATGTTGTTCTTTCCAAATTTCGTCAAGTCGTTTATTGATAACAGAAATTTTAATAATTAATTGATCCATCTCTTTTTTTATCTCTTCTTTCCTTTTTTGCATTTCATTATATTCTTTTAGGCTTAGTTCAAGCATTCTATTTTGAATGTTAATTATTTCTTCAATTTCTTCTTTCATTTTTTTTGAAATTA
>DHJK01000012.1 GCA_002404295.1 Legionellales bacterium UBA4722 | reverse complement strand
CTCTCTTAAAACGGTGCGTGAACCTCTCGACTCACACCGCTTCCATTAGAAAATAAACTCCTCACTTTAATTCCATCCCAGTGTGCGTCAGATTGTCCTACTGAATTTGATTCGAATTGATCATCATGGGCTGATGTTTTCAAGCAATGCATAAAAGCCATCAATGTTACTAAGCGACGCAGAGGAGGAAGTCGGTTTATAGCCGTTATTTTTGCTGTTGTAGCAAAGCGTGCAAGGGCAATGGGCAAATCAGAAACAAAAATAAGTTATCTTTGTCGAGAATTTCGAGTAAGCCAGCAAACTTTATAATATCGGCATGTAGGACCAAATGGATCATTGCGAAAAGATGGAGTGCGATTTCTAAAGAACAAGCATAAGTAGAGTTTTATGGCTTAACTGTTCCGCTGAGCCCCAGACCCCGGTTTCCATGAAGATAAAACGATAGGGTCGCCTCTGCCTTCATCAACATAAGCCATGGAAAGCCCTTTAATTTTACATTTTACGAGTTTTAATATATGGAGATTGAACCTCTAATAATTGAGGCCTTTTAGGAGTAGGTTTATCGTTAGTAGCCAAAACAGATGGCGTTACTAATGCACGGTATTTTGCAAAAATGGACTGAGGCGATACTTTAAGTTTAAATAATGCATTTTCAGTATATTTATGACACTCTTTTTGAGCCTTTTCTATTTTAACATAGCCAGGTTGATTGACAGCACGACAAATACGACCTACAAGTGCTGTTTCTCCCATTGTTGTGATTAAGTCAGTGCCACCTTTTAATTTTTTTCTAGGATAAAGTGTTACATACTTTTCATGATTGCTTTGATTTACAGACCATAAAATAACAAGATCTTTGTTAAGTCTGCCTTCCTCATATGTCACGATTCCATGTTCCACTGTAGTCCAAGTACAGGTATTCAAAGTTTCTTTTGTTTCAATGGATGGTGGTATGCTAACTTGATTCGCAGTTGTTTTAATTTTTATTGGTGGTTGAGTTCCTGGCTTGGTATCCTCACTTGATTTTGAATAAAAACTGGGTGGTGGAGTTGAAATGTAAGATGGAGGACTAATAAAAGGCAGCGGTTCCAATGCAGAGTATTCACGATGTGTAGCAGTGAATTTATTTCTATGAGACATTTCACTCCTTGTTTTTTTATTTTTTGGAATATATTCTTGTATGCACTCTTGTAATTCTTGCACTAGCCCTAAATTGAGTTTATTAGGCATGTTATTGTAAGCAAGATAAGAAGGTCTTAACCCACTTAGCAGCATAAGTAATTTTATAATAGGCATGTGTGAAATAAAAGATAGTCCTGCAAGTGCGCGCTGCTCAGTCGCTACGCATAAATAGAGTGCTAATGTAAGAGACATTATTACGATAATCCCGGTCACAATCGAATCTAAACCATGGTATTCCGGAATGTGTTCTACAATAAACTCAGATCTTTTAGAAATGCCAGATCTAATTTTATCAAAAGTGAGATTGCTATCTTTTACAGTTTTTGCGTGTGTATTTAATGTTTTGCGGAAAAAAGTAAAGAAATTTCGATTTATATGAATGGAAAACTCATGGCGAAGAGGACGTCTAGGTGGCCACCAATTTGGTATCTGCTGAATACTCGCAACAATAAGATTAATTGACCATTGATCATTATCTTCTGTTGAAGATAATAATTTATCGAGTATATTTCTAATGCATTTATCCAGTTGCTTTATTATACTTTTGTCATAAGAGGGTATTAACCGTTTAATAAGGGGATCGATATGGCTTCTATAAAGATTATCATAAATGATTTGTTGATGAAAAAAAGAGTGATTACTCCAACCCACCATTAAAATACGATAAGTCGCGACGAATTCCGCCATTTTTTCTAAAGCATCACGGTTAGTATTAAGTATTGCGTAGCATTCTATTTTATTGTTTGACATCATATAGTGTTATTTTCAACCATTTTTTTTAAGCGTGCATTATTATATATATTTATTAATTATTTCCATACCCTCTCCGGGCTGGTAATGTTATTTTTATATTATCCATGCTGGAGAAATAATAGGTATGTTTAATTTGACACAAAATTTGTCTAACTCTATACTTGAATAATAATCATAATAAAAGGTTTCGAAGAATATGAGTGACCGCCCGCAAAATCTGACACCGGTCGTTCTCGTGTCATTGCAACTTCCTAAACAGACCGATGAGGAAATCCATGATTCGTTGATGGAACTTGAACGACTTGCCAGTACGCTAGGATACCGCAGTGTTGCAACTATCATTCAAGCAAGGCAGTCCGACAAAACGTCTAGTGTTTTAGGAGAAGGTAAATTAGTGGAACTGGCTCAGCTGACAGGAGGGACGGGGCAAATTGCAGCTACTTTCCAGAGGAAAAAGAGCAAGGCGGCTGAAAAATTCCAAGTTGTAAAAAAATCCCAAGATGTTGTCGTATCGAAGAATGAGGTGACGCCAGAAATTTTGGCGGAGCTAGTGATATTTGACTGTGACCTCAGTCCTTCCCAATTGCGAAATGTTGAAAGTGCGGTCGGTGTACCCGTCTTAGATCGAACAGGAGTGATAATCGAAATTTTTAGCAGGCACGCAAAAACAAAAGCCGCCAAACTTCAAATTGAAATTGCCCAGCTCAATTATTCAGCTCCACGAATGAGAGAGTCTTCAGGCGGCAGTGACAGATCGGGTGGTGGCGTTGGTGCTAAAGGCGTCGGTGAAACTAAGGGGGAATTGGATAGCCGGCGAATCAAAGATAGAATTAAGGAACTGAAAAGTGAACTTGACTTAATTCAAATCGAACAAAAGCAACGTCGAAAGCGAAGAGCTGAAGAAAATTGCGTGGCCCTTGTAGGATATACCAATGCTGGAAAATCCTCTTTGATGCAAGTTCTCACCGGAAGCGAAGTGTTGGCCGCTAATCAACTTTTTGCGACACTCGATACGACTATTCGCCCCCTTATGCCTGAAACCAAACCAAAAATACTGGTTTCAGACACGGTCGGTTTTATTAAAAAGCTGCCTCATGACCTTGTCGCTTCATTTAAAACAACACTTGATGAAGCTTTGAATGCGTCGATTCTTTTATTGGTTGTTGATGCCAGCGATCCTGCTTTTCGATCTCAGCTCGAGGTGACTCGAAATGTTCTAAGAGATATGGGAGCTGATATGATTCCTGCGAAGATCATCCTCAATAAGACAGACTTACTGACAGACGAACAACAAGCCGAATTTAAGAAAGAGTTTCCTTCGGGAATTTTAATCTCAACCCGTAACCCAAAAAGTATCACTGATCTTCGTGACGAGTTGGTGGCGTTTTTTGAAAAGGACATGATCGATGGAGAGATCTTTGTAAAATATGGGTCAGAAAAAAGTATTGGTGAAATCAGGTCATTGATGCGTATCTTAAAAGAAGATTATGACAATGACGGAGTTCATCTCAAGGTACGGTCAAATACTAATGATTTATCCCGCTTAAAGAAAAAACTGGGGCTCTTATAAACGTATAATTATGGCACGCATCTCGAAAAGGAATTTGGTTCATCCTTAACATAACTCAAACTTTTTACGAAGCTGAAAAAATGGTCAGTAATTCCTATTGCCGGTAAGGGCGTTTACCCGCCATTTCGCTGGTGGGGTGTCACCTGCCACAAGAATGCAGTATATTTATCTTTCAAATAAGGTGTTAAGAGAGTATTATTTGTCCTTAATTTATTATTTTAATAAGAAAAAGACTAAAAAATAACTTAACTAACTTGCTCAATTATTTGATAAAAGGCTTAAAAATGAAATTTAATTTAATGAAACAATCGCGCTATTTCCATCATTCTGTCTTTAAGATTATGATAATTTTGCTAATGACAGTGAATTTTTGCAAGGCAGACGATTCGCATAACGATCAGCAGACGATGTTGTCTCTTCACAATAAATTGAGAGCATTGCATCACGCTCCATCATTAGTATGGGATGATACGCTTGCAAGTTTTGCAGAAAGTTATGCTAGCAAGTGTAAGTTCAAACATTCTGGTTCTTCATATGGCGAAAATCTTGCTGCTGGGTATCCTACAGTTTCTGAAGCAATTAATGTATGGTATGCGGAGCAGAAATATTATTCTTATGGTCGCCCTGGATTTTCTTATAACACAGGCCATTTTACACAATTAGTGTGGAGAGGAACTCAAAAAATAGGTTGTGCTTATGTGGCCTGTAATGGTAATAACGGTACGCCAGGAAATTACTTAGTATGTGAATACAGTCCTGCTGGTAATATTTCTAGTCGAGCGTATTTTTCAAATAATGTTTTGCCGAGAATAAACAGTTAAAATAGTATCATTAGATTT
>DHJK01000203.1:8663-17074 GCA_002404295.1 Legionellales bacterium UBA4722 | reverse complement strand
GCTGGAAAACACCGAACAACTTATCTGAGTATTTCATATCAAACCCAATACCATTATCTTTTATATAATATTGGTTAATATTATTTTCATCAGTACTGCTACCTATTTCAATTAAAGCTTTTTGTTTTGTTTGCGTAAATTTAATTGCATTTGAGATGAGATTTACCCAGACTTGGCGCATCAATGAGGGATCTGCTATATTATCAGGGAGTTTTTTTAAGTCTAATGAGATTTCTCTTTCAGGTTCTGTCACAATGAGTTCTTTGTATATTGAATCGACAAGCTGCATCATATTGACATTTTCTTTTTTAATTTCGTGTCGACCAGTGTGAGATAAGGCTAACAAATCTTCAATTAATTTTCCCATTTTTTCAGTGTTGCTGCAGATAGTTGTAATTAATCTTTTACCTTCCGCGTCTAATTTATCTTGGTAATCTTCTTTTAATATTTTTGAAAACCCATCTATTGCTCTTAATGGCGCTCTAAGATCATGAGCAACTGAATACGTAAAAGCATCTAATTCTTGATTGCTGGATTCAAGTTGCTCTGTCGCTTGTTTGTGCCATGTTACAGGACGAGAGATAACTGAAGCGCCAATAATGATACCTTCGTTATTCTTTATTGGAGAAGCGCTCACAGCGACATTAATTAGAGTGCCATTTTTTTGTATTCGTTGAGTCATAAAAGGCTCTACATATTCTCCTTTTTTAAGTTTAGCCATAATGGGTGGAAATTCAGCCATACGATCTTCTGGGTATATTGTGAGTATAGATTTTCCTACTATATCATTTGAATTATAACCATAAAGCTCCTCACTGCCCTTATTCCAAGCAATAACATTCCCGTCTAGTGTTAAAGCTTCAATTGCATCATGCGAAGAGAGAACGATAGCGGCCAAAAAAGAGGTGCTATCTGCTGAATAAGATGGATCTTGTACTTCCATATAATAAATCCTTATACGACACAGAGTGCGATAATACTGAGGGACTTTATTCGCTTATGTCTTGATCAATTATGTCGTTCATGAAGATTAATATCAATATATTTATCTGTCATGCTGTCTGAGCTGTGGATTATCACGCGCAAGCTCACTTTCTAAAATTTTATATAAATCAACAAATTAGTAAACTTACAAAAAGCAACACAACGAGGCGCATAAAAGGAGTAAGATAGATAGAGTAGGACGGTAAATAAAAGGAGAGAGCTATGAAGCTAGAAACTTTTCAATACGTCACATCCAAAGGCTGGTCAATACAAAAATTTCCTGAGTTAGATTCTAAGCAAACACTTATTCTTATTTTTGCAGCACCCGAATTTATCAATAATCCAGCACCGATTAACGAACTTGCTGAACATTATCCTCAGTCAAAAATTATAGGTTGTTCTAGTGCTGGTGAAATTTTAGGTTCTACGATTTCCGACAATAGTTTATCTGTAGCGGTTATTTGCTTTGAGAAAACACCTTTTAAAATAGCATCTATTGAAATTAGCAACACTGATGATTCTTATCGTGCAGGTTCGGCAATTGCTAAACAGCTCGATGCGGATGATTTGCAAAATATTTTTGTTTTATCCGATGGATTAAAAGTCAATGGCAGTGAGTTAGTGAAAGGCTTAAATGAAACAAAAAAACAAATTATTATTACGGGTGGCTTGGCAGGTGATGGAGATCGCTTTAAGCAGACTTGGTCTATCTTAGAAGGCAAGATATTAAAAGATCATATTGTGGCTGTAGGTTTATACGGTAAGCATATCCATATAGGTCATGGATCACGCGGTGGATGGGATATTTTCGGCCCTGAAAGACGCATCACTCGTTCTAAAAATAATATTTTATTTGAACTGGATAATCGTCCAGCGTTAGCGCTATACAAAGAATATTTAGGAGAAAAAGCAGCTGGATTACCGGCGACGGGTTTATTGTATCCATTGGCGATTCGTATCAATGATACGGATACAAGGCAATTAGTGCGTACTATTCTTTCTGTGGATGAAAACGAACAATCACTAACGTTTGCAGGAGATGTACCCACGGGTTATTTGGCGCAATTAATGCGTGCTAATTTTGATCGCTTAATCGCCGGTGCTAATGAAGCAGGCGAGTTAGCAAATTCTAGATTATCAAAATGTAATAACGCTGGTATTCCAAGTCCTGTGTTATCCATTGCAATCAGCTGCGTAGGCAGGCGATTATTACTAGGTGAACGTACAGAAGAAGAAACAGAAGCTGCAATAGAATCATTGCCATCCAATGCACAGCAAATTGGTTTTTATTCTTATGGTGAATTGTCGCCGTTTGGTGATGGTGCTTGCGACTTGCATAATCAAACAATGACATTGACTACAATTTGCGAAGGGAATTGACTATTAAATCGGGCTTTAGAGGCGTCAGAGGTAAAGTACTAAAATGGTCTATCACACTTTATTAAAAAGGCAGTTGCGTCGAATTGGCTTAGGTGAAGACCAGGCGCCTACGCTTGAACAGTGGCAGGAACTATTAAAGCGAATAGATAAAGTCTATCAAGAATCTGATCAGGAGAGATATTTAAACAAAATTGCCAATGAAGTTTCATCACGCGAAACAACCGAATTAAATTTAAAATTAGAAAGTGCCCAACAAATTGCTCATCTAGGTTATTGGTATTATGACCGTGAAACAGGAAGCATTACCTGGTCAAAAGAGATGTATAATTTATATAATTGTGATCCCGCGCAGCCCATCCCCTCTTTTGATGAATTATTGAATAGGTTTAGTGAAGAGGATCGTAATATCTTGAAAAGTTTAATCGATTATGCATGGATGATGGGTGAAGATTATGAGCTAGAAGCTAAAATAAAAAATGACTTGAATGATAAAGATCGCTGGTTTTATTTTGCAGGACATGCGCACGTAACCATGGACAACAAACCTAGACGTTACCTATCAGGTATTGCAATGGATATCACGAAAAGAAAGGAATCTGAAGATGAACTGCATAAGTTGAATTTACAACTTGCAGCGTCAGCACGTAAAGCAGGTATGGCGGAAATCGCGACGGGTGTGTTACATAATATTGGGAATATTCTGAATAGTGTCAATATTTCTGCTGAATTGATCAAGCGAAGCATACAAGAATTGGATATCGATAATATTTCTACTGCTATTAAAATGATCCATGAAAACTTACCTATTCAGAAAAATTATTTGACAGAAGATCCAAAAGGGAAATTAATACCTGCCTATCTTTTGGAATCAAAAAAAATTATGGAAATTAACTATGGAATTGTTAACAAAGAGATTGCACGGCTAAATGAAAAAATAACCCACATAAAGGAGATTGTTTCAATACAGAATACTTTTAGTGGTGTTTCTAAAATGATAGAAGAGGTTTCTCTTTCTGAAGTTATAAACGCAGCTGTTATGGTTGTCGAAGATACTTTGAAAAAAAATGGTATTCAACTTGAAAAGAATTATGATTCTAGTCTTGCTATACAAACGGATAAAAATAAAATTATGCAAATTTTATTAAATTTACTACAGAATGCGAAGGATGCACTCATTGTTGTTGATCCGACACTTATTAAAAAAATATCTATTTCTTCCAAGATTAATCCAAATAAAAAAGATATTGAAATTAGTATTACAGACACCGGCCTTGGGATTTCAGCTGATAATTTAACGAAAGTTTTTTCGTTTGGATTTACCACAAAACTTAAAGGCCATGGATTCGGTTTGCATAGTAGTGCATTGCTGGCAAAAGAGCTAGGTGGTGAATTGCATGTTGAAAGTGAAGGTATAGGCCATGGTTCAACATTTACTTTGACATTGCCAATGAATTCAATCGCAGATAGGAGTGAAATGTATGAAAGATCCATATGATTTTCGTATTTTAGTTATTGATGATAATTTAGAAATCCATCACGATTTCATTAAAGTGTTGACGAATACTCAGAAACTATCTGAAGTGGATGAATTAAAAAAACAAATTTTCGGTGAGCAGGAGGCAGAAAATATCTTGCTACCTGAGTTTTTAATTGATACGGCATCACAAGGCAGAGAAGGGGTTGATAAAATTGCTTTGGCAATCAAAGAAGGCCGCCCTTATGCGCTGGCGTTTGTTGATATACGTATGCCGCCTGGTTGGGATGGTGTTGAAACAATTAAGCATATTTGGGAGTTAGATAAGGGTATCCAAATTGTGATTTGTACTGCTTATTCTGATTACTCATGGGAAGAGACGGTTTCGCAATTAGGTAAATCAGACAATTTACTTATCTTAAAAAAACCGTTTGATCTTATTGCTGTTCGGCAACTCGCATGCGCACTCACTAGAAAATGGCAGCTGTTACAGGATTCCACTCGTCATACGTCTACACTTGAGCAACGCGTTAAAGATCGTACGGACAATCTGCATCAATCCATGTCGCGTTTGCGAGCGACACTTGAATCATCCACGGATGGGATCGTTGTTGTCGATCAACTAGGTAATGTGGTTGATTATAATAAAAGATTTCTCGCAGTATGGAAGATTCCAGAGACAATTGAAGTCCAGAAGAACTATATGTTATTTCTTGATCATTTTTCTAATGAACTCATTGATAAAGAAACTTTTTTACAAGAAATTAAAGGTTACACTACAAATCCTGAAAAAATTAGTCTGGGCATGATGAAATGTAAAGATGGACGAATATTTGAATATTATTCACAACCTCAAAAACTTGAGAAAGAAACGATAGGTAGAGTCTATAGTTTTCGTGATATCACTCAACGTGCTCGTCTTGAAGAAGAGTTAAAATTTCAAGCAAGTCATGATGGACTGACGGGGTTACCTAATCGTGTGTTTCTTGAAGAAATTTTAGAAAAATCGGTAATCGATTCACATAGAAAAAGAGATCATTTTGCTGTTTTGTTCTTTGATCTAAACCGCTTTAAATTAATCAATGATAGTTTAAGCCATGCCGCAGGCGATGAGTTGCTTCGTGAAGTGGCTAAAAGATTGCAGGGAATAACTCGTTCATGTGATCTTGTCGCGAGATTAGGTGGCGATGAATTTGTTATTGTCTTGAAAGATATCGATGATGAAATGAATGTAAGACGTTTAGCGACTAAGATATTAAACGTTTTTAATGATGCATTTACAGTTGCTAACAGGGAGCTTATTATATCGACGAGTATTGGCATCAGTCTTTATCCTCAAGATGGAAAAAATGCTGATATTTTATTGCGAAACGCGGATGCTGCCATGTATCTTGCAAAAAAATCCGGCACTAATCAATTTCAATTTTATAGAGAAACACTGAACAAAGAGAGCCTGGAGGCGCTAGAAAAAGAAATGCAGTTACGACAGGCGCTGATTAATAATGAATTGTTTTTACTTTATCAACCCCAAATTGATGTTAAATCGGGAACAATCAGTGCTGTTGAAGCATTGGTACGCTGGAATCATCCTACCAAAGGCGTCATTTTGCCTATCGATTTTATACCGTTAGCAGAAGAAGCTGGACTCATTGTTCCTATTGGCGAGTGGGTTTTAAGAACGGCTTGTCTGCAGAATAAAGCATGGCAAGATGCTGGAATGCCGCCTATTCGTGTTGCTGTGAATATAACAACGCAGCAATTAAATCAGTATAATCTCGTCGAAATAGTCAAAAATATTTTAGAGGAAACAAAGCTCGACCCTAAATATCTTGAATTAGAGCTAACAGAAAATTCTATCATCAGCAATATTAGTGTTATCGATACAATTAATACATTAAAAGATCTAGGATTGCATATTGCGCTTGATGATTTTGGCACGGGCTATTCTAGCTTAAGCTACCTCAAGAATATCCATCTTGACAGGCTTAAAATAGATAAATCATTTGTACAAAATATTTTACTTAATCGCGGCGATGAAGTGATTATTCAAGCAATTATCACCATGGCGCATAGTTTAAATTTAGAAGTATTAGCCGAAGGTGTTGAAACAGAGCAACAGCTTGATTTTTTAAATTTGAATAAATGTGGAGACATTCAAGGATTTTATTTTAGCAAGCCACTCTCTATCACTGATTTGGAATTAGTGATGTCTGGCAAAGAGGAGATTCGGAATATGTTAGCTAAGCAGATTTTATAAAAATAAAAAATAGTACGACCTTATTATATTTTAGCTTTCAAAAAAAAGGACGATATCATGAAAAATAAATATCGAATAGTAACCGAGTCCATTTTAATTCTAGCTTGTCTCAGTCTATTTAACTCTAATATAACAATAGCAAGTCCGCCATTGCCAGATATCAAGACAATCAAAATAGGGATGACTACTGCTTTAAGTGGCCCTGCAAAAGACCTTGGTCAAGACATGAAGCGGGGTATAGAAGCCTATTTTAAAAAAATAAACACAGCTGGCGGTATTGATGGGAGAAAACTGGAATTAATTGCTCTGGACGATCAATATGAACCTGCACTAGCTGCGCCTAATATGCGCCAGTTAATTGACAATGATGAGGTGATTGCGGTGATTGGTAATGTGGGTACACCGACTGCTATCGTGACTGTTCCTATTGCAAATGAAAAGAAAACCCTGTTATTTGGCGCATTTACTGGCGCAGGTGTGCTTCGCAAAGATCCGCCTGACCGTTACGTTATCAATTTTCGTGCCAGTTACGAAGAAGAGACATCCGCTATGATAAAAGGTTTATTGTCAGTTGGCATTAAACCAGATGAATTGGCTTTTTTTACGCAAAATGATGCTTATGGTGATTCAGGTTATCAAGGTGCTATGAAAGCGTTAAAAGCAACTGGTTATTCTAATCCAGAATTATTACCTTATGGTCGTTATGTGCGTAATACGTTAAATGTAGAAGCAGGTTTAACGCACATTATGAATTCGAAAATAATACCCAAAGCTATTATTATGGTAGGGGCTTATGCGCCTAATGCAAAATTTATCGAACTTGCTAAGCAACAATTCCCTAATACGCTTTTTCTTAATGTATCTTTCGTAGGGACGAATGCAATCGCTCGTGGTTTGGGAAAAAATAGCAACAATGTCATTATCACTCAAGTGGTTCCCTATTTTAGTACGGATTTAGCGGCGATACGCGATTATCATCATGATATGAATAGTTATTTTCCAGGAGTAGAACCTGGCTTGGGTTCGTTGGAGGGTTATCTGGCGGCTAAGCTATTTGTGGCTGGGTTACAAAAAGCAGCATTGGAAAATAAATTGACTCGTGAAGGTTTGATTGATGTATTTGAAAATATGCACAATGTAGATATTGGCATAGGTGAAATGATTAGTTTTGATAAAATTCACCATCAAGCGCTACACACTGTTTGGCCTACGATCTTAAAAGAGGGGAAGCTTGTACCATTAAATTGGACAACGCTTACTGTAAAAAGCAAATAAAATGATTAGCAAGGTAATAGTATGAAGTTGTCAATTAAAAAAGTGTTTCAAGGACTATTGCTAATAGCTGTTATGTCATTGCTTATATTGAGTGCAGTAGCATTGTATTTTAATGCGCAATTAGCAAAAAACCAAAATTATCTAGTGAAAGCAAGCACGATAAAAACAGCGCGAAGTTACATGAGTAATGCTTTAGTGAACTTTTTTGCCAGACAGGAAAATATTCTGGTAGCACGCAAAGTCACAGATATTACTGCCATACCTTCTAATATTAAATTTTCTACTAAGTTTATGCAAGGTGTCACATTGTTAAGCAATATTGAAAACCAACCTATAGCTATGGTGCAAGCGTTAAATTCATTAGAAGAACGCTATCCGCAATTTTTAGCAGATGATACGAAATTATATACTTTGTCAGAAAATTTATTAAGAAAAAAAGATGAATTAACTAAATTAACCGCTGTCATAAATAATGAATTAGCGGCGATGCGTACTATTTCTGATGATATTAGCGGGACGCTAGTTTATCAAGAAAAGCTAAAAGATAATCAAGTTGACGCTTATTTACTACCAGGTAATTTGCTAAATTCCACAGCGAATAAATTGAAATTTCGAGATGCTTTGAAAGAATTATTAAATAGCCGCTTTATTGAAGCGCTGTTAGTGAGTGACCAACTTAATATTAATTTTGCAATCCTGGCTGACTTAATACATCAAGCCTCTATCGAAGAAAATTCAGATATGTTAATGAATATTCGCGATAATGAGATTGTTCAACTGCTACAATCAACCCAAGATGAATTAATAAGACTTATTATAACAACAAAAAATATTCCAGATATTCAGAAGAAGGTGACAGATATTCAATCGCAATTTAATATGGTATTGCTAAAACTCATAAAAGCACCACAAAATATATTTTCTTTGCGTCAGACGTTAAATGACGAAGAGGTCATATTACAAAAAACAATCATTTCAATTCAAAAAAACAAAAATAATATCGTTAAAGAATTTGATAAATTAAGTAGCACTGCAGAAAGT
>DHJK01000203.1:0-8623 GCA_002404295.1 Legionellales bacterium UBA4722 | reverse complement strand
CTGCAGAAAGTCTACAAAATAATTTAATTAATAAAGCACAACAAATTAAAATTTATAGCCGTGTTGCTCTTGCTGTTTTTGCAATCACAATTATATTAATCATGGGTGCAATAGGCTTCTTTCTTTTGAAAGCGATCACGAATTCCTTAAATTCATTGGTTAGTGTTATGAGAAAAGTGTCAGAAGAAGAAGGAAATTTAAACTACCGATTAGAGCAGACACCGTACGAAGATTTGAATAAAGTGAGTAGCGCGTTTAATACCATGACTGGAAAATTACAGTATATTCATGGGCACTTACAGGAGTTGGTCGACAGCAAGACCCAAGAGCTTAGAGAGTTCGGAAAAAATCTAGCCGTGCGTCATTCTGTTACTGCTGTGTTAGTGGAGCATCTTTCGCTTTATGAAGCTATCAGTAAAGTAATAGAAATAATGTGCTCGACTATGTTATTAGAGGCGGGTGCATTTTGGGAAATGGACAATGCTAGGAATGAGTTGCGCTGCATGTTTACCTGGAGCGTTGATGTGGCAGAAATTAAGGAATTTTCGGTGGCAAGCAAACAAAAAACATTTGCACGAGGCATTGGCCTGCCAGGCAGAGTATTGGAAACGAAAAAATTGCACTGGATACCTGATATTTGTCATGACGCCAATTTTTCTCGTGCGATACAAGCAAAAAAAGCAGGTTTAAATACGGGAGTTGCGTTTCCAATTTTATTTAATGAGGATGTTGTAGGTGTCATTGAATTTTTTATTCGTACTGAAAAAGTAATTGATGAAGCCATGGTACGTACTTTTGACGATATTGGCAAACAAATTAACATTTTTATTGAACGTGAAGAAACGCAGAAGAAATTTGATTCTTTATCTAGAAGAGCAGGAATGGCTGATGTTGCGACATCCATATTGCATAACTTAGGGAATATATTAAACAGTGTGAATGTCACTACTAATTTACTAAAAGAAAAATTTTACAATAATAGCAATTTAAAAAACCTTGCTGCTGCAATTAACTTACTTAATGAAAACCTGGATAATTTGCCTCATTATTTAAGTGAAAATCCAAAAGGAAAATTAATTCCAACGTATTTGATATCATTGGCAAAAACATTGAATGAGGAACAAGCAGAAGTAAAAAATGAAATAACGAGCTTGGTAGAACATCTTAAACATATTGAAGATATTGTAGCCATGCAAAAAACGATTAGTGGTGTTTCCGGTATTTCAGAGCGAGTTTTTCTGCCTGAAATAGTGAATGCTGCCATTCAAATGTGCAATACATCTTTAGAAAAAAGAAGTATAGATATTCAAAAAGAATTTAAAGACAGTGAATTTATCACGACTGATAAATCCAAACTTTTGCAAATTTTAGTGAATTTGATGCAAAATGCCAGAGACGCATTATCGATGTCAGAATACGATATCCCTAACAAGAAAATATTAGTCACTATAGAAAAATCCTCAGAAGAGTTGCCCGTGAAAATTACCATTACCGATAACGGTAGTGGTATTCGCCCTGAAAACTTAACTAAAATATTTGCGCTAGGGTTTACTACAAAGCCTGATGGACATGGGTTTGGTTTGCATAGTAGCGCCACAGCAGCAAAGGAATTAGGCGGCAGTTTAAATGTAAACAGTGCGGGGCCAGGGCAAGGAGCTACATTCACTTTGCTTTTACCTCTATTTTCGGAGGCTTCGTCAAAAAGGAGATCAACAGATGTCCAAACAAACTGATTTGCGAATTTTGATTATCGATGATAATACGGATATTCATTCTGACTTTATCAAAATATTGACAACCAGCGCCCCGAAAAATAGTGAATTACTTGCAATGGAAAGCCTGTTGTTTGGTGAAACTAAGAGTGATGCAGATAAATTTGCTTTGCCAAAATTTCATATTGACACTGCAACTCAGGGTCAGGAAGGTGTTGAAAAAATTGCTAAAGCACAACACGAAGGCAATTCTTATGCCTTAGCATTTGTGGATGTTCGCATGCCACCTGGCTGGGACGGTATTGAAACAATCAAACATATTTGGGCGCTAGATCCAGATATTCAAGTCGTCATTTGCACAGCGTATTCAGATTATTCTTGGGAAGAAACAGTAGAACAACTTGGACAAAAAGAAAACTTACTCATCTTGAAAAAACCGTTTGATCACGTTGCTGTCCGTCAACTATCCTGTGCTCTTACTAAAAAATGGCAATTATTGCAAGAGAGTCGTAATTATACGCAATCACTTGAAGCGCATGTGAAAGAGCGCACTAGTTCATTGCAGGAATCTCTTTCTATCGCACGCGGGACGCTTGAATCTTCTGTAGATGGTATTTTGATTGTTAATAATGAAAATAAAATTATTGATTACAATAAAAAAATCGTGGAAATATGGAGCATTCCAATATCTGTGCTGGATACTAATGATTCGGCTATTTTATTTGAATTTATATCGCAGAATATGGAAAAACCAAAAGAATTTTTAGAGATGATCACAGAGTTAACGCATAATCCACATGCCACTAAACTGGAAAAGTTAAAATGCAATAAAGATATTTTTCTGGAATGTTACACGCAAGTGTATAAGATTGATGAAAAAATAGCGGGGCGTATCTGGAGTTTTCGTGATATTACCAAGCGCGCTCTGTTAGAAGAAAAGTTAGAGTATCAAACGATGCATGATACATTGACAGGGTTGCCTAACCGAGCACTGTTAACGAATCGTATTCGTCATGCCATAGCAAAAGGAAAACGTCATGGCACGTTATTTGCCTTGTTCTTTTTCGATCTTGATCGCTTTAAGCTTATTAATGATAGCTTAAGCCACGCAGCAGGCGATGAGTTATTGCAAGCGGTCGCGAAACGCATCAAATTTTCTATTCGCGAAGAAGATACATTGGCCAGAGTTGGAGGCGATGAGTTTATCATTTTAGCTGAAGCGATGGACAAAAACGAGCTTGACCGGATTCCAATCAAAATATTAGACTGTTTCACAAAGCCTTTTGAAATTGCTGATAACAGTATTATGTTGACGACTAGCATCGGCATAAGTGTTTTTCCTATCGATGGCAGCGAAGCAGGTGAATTACTGCGTAAAGCAGATATTGCCATGTATCGCGTAAAAGAGTTATGTGGCAACCGATTCCAGTTCTACACAGAAGAATTAGGCAAATACAATGTTGAACGCTCGGCTAAAGAATCGGAATTACGTCAAGCCATAACCAATGAAGAATTATTTTTATGTTATCAGCCTCAGATTGACGTTGCTACGAACAAGATAGTCTCTGTAGAGGCGCTAATCCGTTGGCAGCATCCTAAAGAGGGTGTTGTTTTTCCTATGAACTTTATTCCTTTAGCTGAAGAAACAGGATTGATTGCCACCATTAACAGATGGATATTAAGAAAAGCATGTCAACAGAATAAGCTTTGGCAAGAACAAGGCTTGCCTAAAGTCCGGATTGCTGTAAATATCGAAACCCAACAACTCAAGCAAAATGATTTAGCTAAAACAATTGAAGCTATTCTAAAAGAAACTGGGCTAGAGGCTGAATATCTTGAACTTGAATTGACAGAAAATGTTATTATTAATAATCCGCGCGCTGTTGCTGTCATCACAGAGCTAAAAAAGATTGGAGTACATTTTTCACTGGATAATTTTGGTACTGGTACCTCAAGCTTAAGTTATCTTAGAGATATTCCCATTGATCGTTTGAAGATAGACCAATCGTTCGTGAAAAATATTGATGAAAATAGCAATGATGAGATAATTATTCAAGCTATCATTTCTATGGCGCGAGATTTAAATTTAGAAATATTGGCAGAAGGCGTCGAATCACAGCAAAGGCTAGAATTCTTAAAAGTAAAAAAATCTGCCGAAATCCAGGGATCTTATTTTAGTAAGCCATTGCTGGCTGATGATTTAGAGAAAGTGTTAAAAGATCAGGGTAGCTTTAATTCTATGACACAAAATGAAAGTTAAGAGAATGCGAAATTATTTTTTTCAAGGAGGTGCTATGCGAGTACGTTCAGTGGTTATCCTTAACTTGCGCGTTATTGTCCGTTTATCGCGCCAAAAATGATTGCTATCTGAAGTAAAAGTACATTAGGAGGATGTATTTTATTGAACATTTACGCAGTAATAAGTATTTTTACCTTTACTTTTTGCATGGTACATGGCTTCATCTGCACTTTTTATGAGCAATTCAACAGTAGTCCCTTCTGAGGGGAAACAAGCAATTCCGATAGTTACACCGATCTGAATTTTTTCATTATGAAATATGAAAGGCTCGTCAATCAATTTAATGATGCGCTTGGCAACAGTGATTGCATGAGCAGTATCATCTACATTTTTTAAAATGACAGTAAATTCATCGCCGCCTAAACGAAAAATAGATAATGTCAAGTCTTCTGTGTTGACTGTATCATTGCGCCTGAGTCCGATGCGTAAACGATTTGATGTTTCTCTTAATATAAAATCTCCGCAATCATGACCAAAGGTATCATTCGCAGATTTAAAGTTATCCAGATCCAAAAACAGCAAAGCAAATTTTTCATTGTATTTCGTAGAAAATTCTATTGTTAACTTAAGTGCTTTTTCAAAGCTTAATCTATTGCTAAGACCTGTAAGAGCATCTGTATTTGCTAATATATCCAGATCGTCATTTTCAGTAGCTAATATTTTTTTAGATTTGCTTAATTGTAAGACAAGATCTTCCATTGTTTTTTTCTGTATGTAGTAGGCTAAAAATACTGATACTTTGCTAGTTAATATAATGGGATCAAGGGGTTTAAGTAAATAATCTACAGCGCCCACTTGCAATCCTTTTCTTATATATTGTTCTTCTCGACTAAGTGCTGTAACAAATATAATAGGAATATCTTTTGTATGTTTATTTTTTCGCATCAATTCAGCTGTTTCAAATCCATCAATTTCAGGCATTTGAACATCCAATAATACAAGTGCAAATTCATGTTGTGTTAATAATTGTAATGCTTCATTGCCAGAGCTAGCTTCATACATATTGATTTTTAAATCTTCAAGTAAATTTTTCATAGCAAATATATTGCTTGGATTGTCATCAACGATTAAAATATTCGGAACTATTTTAGTTGTAATATTTTCACTTATCATAATTACTCCCATTATGGTCGTCTAGGCCAATTTGTAAGTGCTGCATTTTTTTCTGTGTTTTCTCCAGCTCTGTTCTTACATTCGATAATTCTTGTTTTACATGTTTTTGATAATTTTTTTGATAATAAAGATCCAGAAAAATTTGAACTTTTGACTGTAGTATATAGGGATCCACTGGCTTAAATAAAAAATCGACTTCACCAATATTGAACCCTTTAACTTCTTTCACTCTTTCTCTATTTATAGCAGTTACAAAGACAATAGGTAAATTTTCCGTGCGTTTATTCTTTCGAATCAGTTGAGCAGTTTCAAAGCCATCCATTCCAGGCATTTGGATGTCTAATAGTATTATAGCAAATTCATGTTCAGTGAGTAACTGTAATGCTTCCATGCCGGAATGTGCTAAAAAAATAGTTGCATTTAATGAGTCAAGCGTTTGTCTCATAGCAATAAGGTTATTTTCTTGATCATCTACAATTAAAATATTTGCCTTTATATTAGCATCAAGATTGAGTTCATTCATAGATATCGCCTGTTCGTGTAATATAATTTCCAATGTCTGTAAGATCTAATATTTTATCTACTTTAACTGCTTTTATTACCTGGGCGGGCATCGTTTGCGCTTCGGCTGTTTTGGGGTTTTGTACAAGTATAAATCCGCCATGCAATTTAATACTACGTGCACCTTGAACACCATCGTTATTAGCGCCTGTTAAAATTATACCGAGGACTCTAGGACCAAATACAGTAGCTGCTGATTCAAATAAGACATCAATAGACGGTCTAGAAAAATTGACTTTTGAATCACGTGATAAAGCAATCATGTTTTTGTCCTCCACTAGCATATGATAACCTGCTGGAGCAATAATAATACCTGGCTTGATTAGCAACTTATCAATACCTTCGCTCACAGGTAGCGCACACAATTTTCCTAAATAATTCGTCAAAAAACTATCACTTTCATCACGCCTGTGCTGCACTATCAAGATAGGTGTTAGAAATTCAGCAGGCAAAAGAGGCAAAATAGCAGTAAGTGCTGCAAGTCCGCCTGCAGATACACCTATTACAATTAATTCATATCGATGTTTATATGTTTCTTTGATATATTTTCTCCCTGAGACAAATCTCTGAAAAGTTATTCTTTACAACTGTAAAATCCAGAGTCTCTTTTGTGCCTATACATAAAAAGCCATGATGACAAAGGCTGTTTTTAAACAATGTGACGACTCTATCTTGTAATAATCGATCAAAATATATCATAACATTGCGACAGATAATGACATTCATTTCACCAAACACTTGGTCAGTCACTAGATTATGATGTGAAAATGTAATGCGGTTTTTAAGAAAATCATTTATTTTAACAGACCCATAACTAGCATGGTAGTAATCTGAAAATGAATTTTTTCCACCAAACTGATTATAATTATTTATATATTGTTTGAAATCAGTAGCCCTATAAATGCCTTTTTTTGCTATTTTTAGTGATTCTACATTAAAATCTGTCGCATACAATGTTGTTTTATGCAGGAAATCTTCTTCATATAATAAAATAGCCATTGAATAAACTTCTTCGCCTGTAGCGCATCCAGCATGCCAGATTTTTATAAATGGGTATGTTTTCAATATGGGCACCACATGTTTTCTAAAAGCCTGATAAAATTCCGGATCCCGAAACATTTCAGTAACGGTGATTGAAAATTGTAACAATAATTGATAAAACATTTCTTTATTGTGAATAAGGCAGTCGCTCAGTTGCACATAATTTTCCAGGTGGCTTTTTTCCAGGAATATTTGTAAACGTCTTTTTAAAGAGGCTTTAGAGTAATGCCTAAAGTCATAACCATACGTTTTAAAAATTGCTTCAAGCAGTGAATTAATTTCAATTTCTTCACGTTCTGATCGTGTCATAACGTAACCTGCGAATGACTTAGCCATACCTTTATCATTGAAAGAAGTTGGTCAGTATCAATAGGCTTAGTGATATAGTCATTAGCGCCCGCATTTAAGCATTTTTGTTTATCATCTGTCATTGCTTTTGCAGTCAGAGCAATAATAGGGATTTTATTGAACTTCTTATTTTCTCTTATTTTTTGTATTGCTTCATAACCATCCATGACAGGCATCATGATATCCATTAAAATAATGTCAATATTTTCTTCATGTTCTAATTTTTCTATTGCGAGCTTGCCATTTGAAGCAATTTGTACATCGATTCCACATTCTTCTAGAATACTAGAAAGCGCGAATACATTACGCATATCATCATCTACGAGTAAAAGATGTTTTCCTATTAGAATTTTTTGTGGATCATGTAGTTGATGGATTTTAGTCTTTTGCTCCTCAGAAAGATCTGATTCAACACTGTGCAAAAATAACGAAACTTCATCTAATAATCGTTCAGGTGAATCAACACCTTTAACAATAATACTAGAAGTATATTTTTGTAATGCATCATATTCATCCTGTGAAAGATCTCGTCCCGTATAAATAACAATCGGTGGTAAACTTATTTTTTTGTTTTTTAATTCTTTTAATAATTCAAAACCTGATTGATCGGGTAGGTTTAAGTCAAGAATGATACAATCATATTTTTTTAGACTAATAGAGTCTTTAGCATTTGCAGCAGTGGATACACACTCAATTTTTATATGGGGATTATCAATTAGCTGTTGAATTGCTTTTTGATTGTTTGCATCATCTTCGATGACTAACACATTTTTAATTTTATTATCAGTTATAGATTCAATTTTATTAAAAACTAGTGATATTGTTTCTAAACTGGCTGGTTTTGATAAAAAACCAATGGCACCTTTTTGTTTTAGGTCGGGAGTTTCATCGCGGGCTGAAATAACATGTACAGGTATATGGCGTGTTTTTAAATCAAACTTAAGTTGTTCCAAAACATCGAGTCCATCTATATCTGGCAATCCTAAATCAAGCAATATAGCGCCAGGGGTGTATTTTTTTGCTAACGATAGCCCGCTTTGGCCATCGCCTGCCATTAAACATAGATAGCCTTTTTCTTTTGACCATTCCATTAGGATTTTAGCAAATTCTTTATCGTCTTCGATTATTAATAATGATTTTGAGTGAGATGGTAGTTTATCTCTATCATCAGGTATGAATATAGGCATCTCTACAATTATAATATCTTTCTCTGAAATATTTTTTTTATTTTTTTGGATCATAATTTCATGTTGTTTAGATTTGTCATTTGATGCGTTTAATAGATTTTTATCTTTATCTTTATCTTGATATTCAATGGGTGCAAATAGTGTAAAAGTGCTTCCTTTGTTTTCTTCGCTGACTAAATTAATCTCTCCCTGCAATAATGCTGACATGGATTTTGATATAGTAAGCCCTAATCCTGTGCCGCCATAATTTCGACTGGTAGATCCATCAGCTTGTTGAAATGCTTCAAAAATTGCTTCTTGCTTGTCTTTTGGAATGCCAATTCCTGTATCAATGACTGAGAACGCTAATGTATTATTAGTAT
>DHJK01000018.1:7260-14327 GCA_002404295.1 Legionellales bacterium UBA4722 | reverse complement strand
ATATATAACATAAATAACAATTATATCTTTTATGAATATGCTATCTTATTGATTTTATAACTAATTAAATTATTAGAAAGTAGCGCGGCTATAACATGACCTGGCAACTTGGAGATAGTGAGTATATCAGCGCTTGCGTGGGCGAGGAGGAGGTATAAGTATCTGGCAATTCATGAGAGCCAATCGCAAGAATAATACTAGCATGATGGTGGGCTTCTTTCAGCAATCTTACGCGATGATTTTCATCCTAAGATCTCCGCTTTAATATGCTTCATGAAGCTATATTGAATCATATGAAGCAAATACTGTATAAGTATATGAATAATTGATTCATGTGCTTCATTAAGGTCTGAGCGCAGCGCCAAAACAGATAGTCATTTTGCATTGAACGGGCCGAAGTTCATTAACTCATTCGGCGTGATACAATGGCGTTCCTATTAAGTTTTAGTTGCTGCCTGGATGCAGGTATTTTAGTGGATGTCGCGCCACGCCCTCACGGGAATGATTAAATCGAGTGGATAGTTAATGAATACACCAATAGATCAAACAAATGAACTTATTCAGCAAGCTTATAAACATGCTGCACGTGGATTTTTCATTAATAAAAAAGCAGAAGCTGAATTATTTTCAAAATTAAATTTGATTACTGAGACAAAGGCTATCCCATCGCTTTTGCCATTAGTTTTCAGTCACAACAAAAGTCTAGCCGATACTGTGGCTGGTATAATTAATAAAATAGTCATTAACATTTCCGCTGATACTTGGGAATCGTTAGATGTGATGATTAGAAGTGTTGATAATTACTACAATCGATTATGGAATCAAATCACAGTTGATCAAGTAAAGAGTTTAAATTTTGAAAGACCTGTTTGTAATACTATTGATGCGTTGCTATGTTCTCATAACAATGGTTATATTCGTGAACAAGCAATTAAAGGATTATTGCCAGAATTTACAGAATTAAATATCCCCATTTTGCTAATTAGAGCTAATGATTGGGTTGATAAAATAAAGATTCTTTCTAGTGCGAAATTAATAGAATTTATCGATGATAATAAAATAAGTCATTTTATACCGTCATTAAATTTTATTGATAAGCTTTACCATAAAGGAAGGTATGACCACTCAATCTTGATAAGTGTAATTGAGAGCCAATTAATCGAAAAATGTTACGATAAATTATTATTGGCTATTGCGTCACTTTCAAATAGAAAAATAAGTCGAGTTGCATTTAAAATTGCAGCAAAAAACACATCGAAGATACTGCAATTGATTCAGATATCAAGCCAGAGTAGTGACATAATCATCAAGCTTGAAACATTAGGTATAGCAAGCCAATATTTATCAGATGATATGCTCTTTGAATTTCTAGGCACGTGTTTGGTGGATAAATCTCCTATCGTTCGTAGAAAGTGCATACATATCGGCCTGGGAAAATTTTCTAAACAAATAAATCACCTATTAATAAGCACATTATTTGATAAATCATTTTCATTGCGTGAATTAGCGAGATTTTATTTAAAAGACAGCGACTACAACGTTGGGAAAATTTATCAGGAAGCGTTAATTAATAAAAATAAACCGCTCCATATAGCCATAATGGGATTAGCCGAGGAAGGCATGCGCGATGATTTTAAATTAATAGAGCCTTATATGTATGATTCTGTTTTAACTGTGAGGGCGGCATGTATATATGCCATTTTTAAGCTGAAACCTGATAATAAACAAGAGCTCATCTTGGGTCAGTTGCCATCAGGTGAGCCAAGGATTCTCAAGGCAATTTATGAGGGGCTAAATAAAAATTCTGATGATTATGATATTGACTTGATTGAGAGGGTTTTTTGTCAGTCAGGAGATTTATATTCAAAGATGTTATTTATTAAAATAAAAATAGCCATTATTAAAGATCGTTGGAGTTTGATTGACTATATGCTTGATCATGTTCAGAAAGTGGGTAGTGATAAAGTAAAGTTGTTTCTAGAGCATGAAATTTCGCGCTGGATTATTAATAACACGCCAAGTAAAGTTTTCACAAGACCTAATAGAGATTTTTTGCTTTCCATCATAATGAAAGTCGATCAGTTGATTTTGCAAGATAATAATGCGCATTTATACAATGCATTAAAGAAAAATATTATACGCTTTATTGAGTGATTAGCGCTAAGACGGTACGATAATGGGGTGACCAAGAACTTTTTTGTTGTTATCCTTAATTAGGTTTTCATGGGTTTAAAAATGGCAAAGACCTCATCAGAGGCCTTTGTTCAGAACCAACATAAGAGTGTCCTCCACGCCTACGCTGAGGATCGCTCGTTAGCAGTCGCTTCTAAAATGTTTTTATACCCCCCACGCTTGTCAAATTGAGCGAGCTTATTTTTTTAGTAATGATGCCTTGTGAAGTGCCTATGTAAATAATATCAGCGGCATCATTCACAGACAAAGACGTGATATGTTTATCTTCTGGAGTTGTTGAATTTATTTGAGAGAAGAAATGATTTCCTTTGTCATCGCTCTGTCCAACAATTAAACCTGAATAAGAATTAGTAAGATCCCATTCTACTGTACCTATATAAATTTTTCCTGCATGAGCATAAATCGTTGAAATATACTTGGTACCTAACACGGAGTTAGTCTCGGCATCCGAAAAGATATATTGTCCTTTATCATTGGCTTTTCCTATAAACAAGCCATTATCTGTTCCCGCATAGATAATGCCTTGGTCAACATAGATGCTTACTATATCTTTTAATCCAGAGGCTTTAGCATACTGAACCCACACGAATTCACCGGAGGCTTTTCTCTTCCCTATAAATAAACCATCTGATTGTGTTCCCGCGTATACGATTTCATTTTCATCAACATAAAGACTAGTCACTAGACTTGAGTCTAATCCGATTTTGAAGGGAGTATACGTATCGTGCATACCCAGTAATGAATTAGCTTGTATCACGTATAAACCACGTCCTCCCGCATACACTAATCCTTTTTTATCTATATACACGCTATTTACTTCATTATCAAAATCACCCTCAACTACTTTGGCTATGATGTCGCTATAAAGTTGAAACTGATACTGTCCTGACTTATCTTTTTTACCAACAACAAAACCCACATTTGAGCCACCATAGATTGTTCCATTGGCATCAATAGCTAGGGTAGCTATATGAGGAATGTTTGGTGCATAATCTGTAACTGTTTGTGTATCTTTCTCTTTAATGGAAAGACCACGTTCTTTTCCTATATACAGCGTGCCTTTTGCGTCCATGGTAAGGCTCTCAATCGAACTATTCAGGTATTTGCTAGTTGTCTCAGCAAAAGTTGAAATAGAAAAGAATGACATTAAAATGATCAATGCAGTATTCAATAACTTGGGTTGTTTCATGTAAACCTCAATAAAATCAGTATGTTAATATAGTGCGGATGCGTTATGTCTTTTTATTATACTTTATGCGTAGTTGTGGCGCAAGTTTTTGCATACAGGGTGCTGGCTAATAACAAATTCCATTTCAAAATCATAATGAAGCACGGGTTGAGTCGAGCTTGATGAAGTTGTACCATGCAACATTCTTGGGCTTTATATCTATGGGAAAATCATGAAACACACAAAAGTTAGCTGTTTTTTCATTTTAGTTTTTTCGATCAGTTTTGCAAGTTTTGTGCAAGCGCGTCCTGAAAGTAAACCGTTTCCTCCCTTTCGTATCGTGGGTAATCTTTACTATGTAGGTAATAATTATCAAGCGGATTATTTAATCGTGACATCTCAAGGAAATATTCTTATTAATAGTGGCTATGAGGCTGATGTTCCAGCTATTAAAACGAGCGTTGAAAAACTAGGATTTAAATTTGAAGACATAAAAGTTTTTTTGATTAGTCATGCACACGCTGATCATGCAGGAGGTGCTGCTTTAATTAAACAAGAAACGGGTGCGAAATACATGGTGATGGATGCAGATGTGCCAGTAGTTGAGTCAGGCGGAAAAGTGGATTTTCAGTATGGAAATAGCAATGATCCGGATAATGTGTATCAACCCGCTAAAGTCGATCGTGTGTTGCATGATGCTGATCAAGTGAGGCTGGGTGATGCGATGCTTGTTGCGCATCATACGGGTGGGCATACTAAAGGTTGTACAACGTGGACAATGAATGTGATTGAGAAAGGCAAAAACTATCATGTTGTGATTGTTGGGGGCCCGTATGTTAATCCTGGGTATAGTCTTGTTTATAATGTTAATTATCCAGCGATTACTGAAGATTATGAGCATACGTTTCAAGTATTAAAATCGTTACCTTGTGATATTTTTCTAGGTGCGCATGGTATGTACTTTAATCTTGAGAAAAAATATTCTTTAATGAGCCAAAGCAAGAGAAATCCATTTATTGATGCTAGGGGTTATAAAGAATTTATAGAATTGAAGGAAAATGATTTTCATAATGAGCTTGCGAATCAGCGGGCGGTGTAGATATTAGAAAGAAAGTTGCCTTTAAAATTTTGCTATGGTAAATCTGCTCTGCTTAGGGCACCTTTTCCCCTTGTGGGCTGAGGGATTGATACGTTTTGTCACCGCAAAGCCACGCGAATACTGTCACCCCGCAAAATTTTCGTCAACAGCATTAGAGAAAAAAACAGCTCTACCACGAAAATTTGTGCGGGGTCTGGTAGCAGCCTTAAATAGTATTCTAAAAGAGGCTGTAACCGGACCCCGCACAAATTTTCGTGCGAGGTTTGTATTTTGATTAAGTTCAGTTGACGAAAATTTTGCGGGGTGACAGTGTCGTTATTATTTTATAATCCCGCACACCATCCTAGAGCCACCGCCACCTAATTTCTCAGGTGTATCTGAATAATTGTCGCCTGCATTATGAACCATTAAAGCGTGTTGACTGATATCTTTTATATGATGTAAGCGTGGATCAAGTACGGGTGTCGTTGCAGTGCCGTCAGAGTTTACGTATAAAATGGGTAAGTCACCCAAGTGACCGTTGTTATTGTAGGGTCCTAAATGTTTTCCTGTATTTTTTGGATCAAAATGACCGCCTGCTGCCATGCCATCGTTATCGCAGGATGGGTTTTGATGAATATGAAATCCGTGTGCGCCGGGTGTTAAATCATGTAAATTGGGTGAGAATAAAAGGCCATATTTAGTTTCGGTAATAAGTACAGTGCCAGCGGACTTGCCTGTGCCATCCTTGGATGTGATATTCATGGTCACGGTGGTATCTGCTAATGCAATTGTTGAAACTGCTAAACAGGTTAAAGCTAAAAGAGATTTGGATAATTTTAACATTGTATACTCCATTTTTGATTAAAATTGCATGTTTAAGATCCTTAAACACAGGTGAAACTCTTTTGATTCATCAAGATAGCGCAGAAGTTCGTATTCCATACCCATTACACCTCAATCGGAAAATGAGGTCAATATATCTTTATTTTGACCAGTGACTCCTGCTATATTTACGCGAACTAAATGAGGATACAGCATGATTACTTTTCAAACAAATTTTGGACCTATTTCTATTGAGTTGGATTTCAAAAACACACCTATCACTGCGAATAACTTTTTGCAGCATGCTAAGAATGGATTTTATGACGGTGTCGTATTTCATCGAGTGATTGATGGTTTCATGATTCAAGGCGGTGGCTTTAATGCGGATATGAAACAAAAACCATCGCAGCCAACCATTCAAAATGAAGCTAATAAAGGGCAAACTAATATGCGTGGCACGCTTGCCATGGCTAGAACGTCTGATCCGCATTCTGCAAGTACACAATTTTTTATTAATATCGCAGACAATGATTTTCTGAATTTTAAATCAGAATCATCCAGTGGTTGGGGTTATTGTGTATTTGGTAAAGTGGTTGAAGGTATGGATGTGGTTGATCAAATAAAGAAAGTGCCTACCACAATGCGATCTGGACATGAAAATGTACCTGTAGAAAGTGTGTTGATAGAAAAAGTTGAAGTTTTAGAAGATGAGGTTATTAATCATTCTTAATTTTATTTGTAGTTTGGCTCGGAGGTAACATGAGTTATTGGTTATTTAAATCTGAGCCAGAAACTTTTAATATTAATGATCTCGCGAAAAAACCTAATAAAACGGAACATTGGGATGGCGTGCGAAATTATCAAGCTCGAAATTTTATACGCGATGACATAAAAAAAGGGGATCAGGGATTTTTTTATCATTCTAGTTGTAAAGTCCCCGGCATTGCGGGCATTTTTGAAATTGTCAAATCAGGCTATCCCGACTATACAGCATGGGATCCTACTTCAGATCATTTTGATCCTACTTGTTCATCAGATGATCCGCGCTGGTTTATGGTGGATGTTCGTTTTGTCAAAAAATTTGATCGTATTTTCACGTTGGATGAAATTAAAAATAATCCTGTTTTAGAGAAGATGGCTGTTGCCAGAAGAGGTAATCGGCTTTCGATTACGCCGGTGACTGAGCATGAATGGAAAACTATTTTAAAGTTAGCATAATTTTTTAGCGTGATGAAATGAGTCGGCGTTGTGTTTTTGAGGTATTAACTTGTGTTAAAAAAATCGTTAATTGAAACACCAATGGGATCGATGATTGCGATTGCTGATGATGATGTGCTTTATCTTTTGGAATTTACTGATTACCGGGGTTTAGAGCGTGAAATTGAGCGTTGCAAGAAAAAAACAAAATCTGTGATTGCTTTGGGGCGTTCATATCCTATCGAATTAATTGAATCTGAGTTGAGTCAGTTTTTTAATGGCCAATTAAAGAAGTTCGAAACGCCCTTATTTTTTTCTGGAACACCATTTCAAAATAGCGTGTGGGAGGAATTGAAAAATATTCCTTATGGAGAAACCAGGTCGTATGCAGAGATAGCTGAAAAAATTGGAAAACCGACTGCGTATCGCGCGGTTGCTCAGGCAAATGGTGCGAATCAGCTTGCTATTATTGTTCCGTGTCATCGGGTTATTAACACGGGTGGCGCTTTAGGTGGATATGCGGGTGGTGTGGCACGCAAAGAATGGTTGCTTAATCATGAGCTACGATGACTAGTCTGATTATTAGCTTAGGACACCTCTCCCCTT
>DHJK01000018.1:0-7128 GCA_002404295.1 Legionellales bacterium UBA4722 | reverse complement strand
TGTTAAAAAGCTGCTTTTTGATACATGACTCAGCTAAATTAAGAAACGCTTTAATCTTGTTTTGAAAAAGCAATTTGATTTTAACGCAGCGACGCTAAAAGCACCCCCCACCCGCCGCCTTCGGCGTCGACCTCTCCCACAAGGGGAGAGGTGTCCTAAGCAACATTCTTATGAATCCCAGTAACCGTGTCATTAAACTCTGCTGAATCATATAACCGTATCATTAAGCTCTACTAAACCCAATAACAGTATCATGAAGCTCATGCAAACTCCTGCGATGGCCGGTGCTCACTATAATTGAATCAGGCAAGTAAGTACGTAAATTTTCATACACTCGACGTTCTGCTGCTTCATCTAAAGCAGAAGTCGCTTCATCTAAAAAAATGATATCAGGATTGGTAATAAAAACCCGAAATAGTGACACGAGTTGTTGCTCGCCTAGCGATAACTCTTGCGCCCAATTCTTCACTTCATTGAGTTTATCTTTAAATCGGTCTAGGCCACATAACTTGAGTATCTCTTGAATTTTCATGTCAGTAATTTCTTCATGATGCGGATATGACAGAATCTCTTTGAATGAGCCTAACGGTAAGTAAGGTTTTTGCGGCAGAAACAGAATTCTTTTATTTTTAGGGATGCGAATAGAGCCCTCTCCATGCGTCCAAAGACCGGCTAATGCACGTAATAATGTAGTCTTGCCGTGACCGGACGGTGCATTGATGAGAGTGGATTTCCCTGTAGAAAAATTAAAATCAACGTTTGTTATAAGTGATGTACCGTCAGGTAATGATAAATTTAATTTATCAATAATGATATCTTGATGCTCATGTTCTGTGATGTCGATTAATGAAGCTTCTTTTTTATGAATTTTTAACATGGAATTATCAAATTCAGCTAAGCGATGAATAACAACACGCCATGCAACTAATTTAGGGTAGGCAGATAAAATGATAGACAATGAACTAATAACATTCGATATCGCACCTGATATTTGCAACACATTCCCTATCTGGATTTTTTTGGCAAAGTAGAGTGGCAAAGCAATAATGTAACCAAATAAAATAGAGATTGTCTTGTAAGCAAATGAAAATGATTCTAATTTCGTTGTTAGCCAAATAATGCTTTTTTCATTGCTGAAAATACGGTTAAACAGAGCGCGAAACTTGTTTTCTTCGGCCGCTTCACCACCTAATGATGCAATTTGCTCTCCGGATTCTCGGCACCGCATAAGTCCAAAACGAAAGTCTGCATTGAAATGTTGCTGTTGGTAATCAAGCATTCCTAGTTTTTTACCTAGCCAAGCTGTAAGCCACGTACCAATCACCGCGTACAAAAGTGCACTCCAACATAAATAACCTGGAATCTTCACATGCATAGATCCTAGAGAAAATGAGAAGGTGCTTGATAAATTCCACAAAATATAGTTAAAAGAAAAAAATGTAAGCGCTGCTTGTAATAATATAATAAAAGTACTAAGAGTGCTTGAAGTGAATTGATCTATATCCTCAGCAATACGTTGATCAGGATTGTCTACTTTATTTATATTTTGATTTTGTAGATGATAGAAAGTGCGTTGAAATAGCCATTTGTTAATGTAATGCTTTGTTAACCAACGCTTCCAGCGAAGCGTAAGTATATTGCCAAAATAACTAATACCCGCAGCAAATACTAAGCCTGCTATTATAATAACTAAAAAATGTTTAACAGCGGTATAGATTCCAGGTTTATTAAAATTTTGCAAACTGTTGGTGAAATCATTGATAAAATGATTCAATCCTACATTTGCTCTAACCATGCCAATCAAGCAGCCAATATTGATGAGCAATAATGCCAATGCAAACCATTTTTCTTCAGAAGACCAATAAGGCGCTAATATTTGCCATAGCTCTTTCAGAAACTGCTTATTAAATTTTATGGTTTTGTTTTGCATATTCGCTTTATACGGGCCAGTTGCTGAAGGTAGTTATTATGGGGAGTGCTCTAAATATTGTCAACAGATCATTTTTTGTATACTTCTGCTTTCACGCTGAAGTTCTGTGCTTTTAATGCGCATACCGGGGTTGGATGGTTATTTAACTGGTGTTAATCTTCAAGACCCCTGTATTATATCCTCAATCTGGCTATTTTAACCCCTTATTATAGCCAATATCTGGCTATTTATTAGGGTTACTACAAATGGTAATGACTATATGACAATAAAAACCAAGCACCGTTGCGAATGGGTTAACAATGATCCGCTGTATATTCAGTATCACGATACTGAATGGGGTGTTCCAATATATGATGATCGATTGTTGTTTGAGTTTTTGATTTTAGAGGGGGCGCAGGCGGGGTTGAGTTGGTTAACCATACTCAAGCGGCGTGAAAATTATAGACTTTGCTTTGATCACTTTGATGCTGAAAAAATTGCAAAGTATGATGCAGATGTCTATGAGAAGTTGTTAGTGAATGCTGGCATTATTCGTAATCGATTAAAAATCCAATCTGTGATAACTAACGCTCGGTTATATTTGGCGATCAGACAGGAGTTTCCGAGTTTTTCTGATTATATTTGGCAATTTGTTGAGGGTAAGCCCATCCATAACCAATGGGAACGTCATGCGCAGGTGCCAGCTAATACTGTGCAATCGGATAAGATGTCTAAGGATTTAAAAAGTCGTGGATTTAAGTTTGTGGGCACGACTATTTGTTATGCATTTATGCAAGCAGTTGGGATGGTGAATGATCATCTGACGTGTTGTTTTCGGTATGATGAGATTTGAATATTACTTACCAGTTCGTTCAAATAAAATGCGCTTTTGATCAGTAGATTTAATTGAATTTGTGTCGCCTTTTTTCGGTATGACCTCCGAATCTATATACAGGTCAGTATAGAACACAAAAAAGGGGTGTGCTTGCTAGGGGGTTTATCCCCTTGAAAAATAGAGCTAATTAGTTTAGGGAGATGCGATAATGGATGGGGCTAGCGGGTGCTGCCCCATAAAAATGGTATTGTTCGCAGAGTGGACGTGATGTTAATTTCATATCTACTCCGCTTCTTTGATATCCATAGGTTTTGTAAAAGTACAAGGTTTATGGGGACAAACGAGTTCAGTGCCGTGTTTTTTCGTCACTTTGATCGTTAAGAGTGGCCACGCACAGGTTGGGCATGCTTCAGCCACCGGTTCATTCCACACAGCATATTTGCAATCAGGATAACGTGCACAGGAGAAAAATACTTTGCCCATGCGTGATTTACGTTTTAACATTTTAGCTTGATTGCATTCAGGGCAATCAACACCTGTGTCTACGGGCTTTTGTAATGATTCAATGAATTTACAATTAGGGTAGCTGCTGCAGCCGATGAATTTTCCATAACGTCCATTGCGTAGTTGTAAAGGGCCACCGCATTGAGGGCAGGTTCGACCATCTACGATTTCAGCCGTTACTGCATTTTCCTTATCTTCATCCACGCTGCGCGTATAATCGCATTCAGGATAAGCCGTGCAACCAATAAAGCGGCTGTGACGACCCAAGCGTATTGATAACGGTTTGCCGCATTTAGGGCATGCTTCATCCATGGCTTCTTGCGTTACATCGCTACGTTTGACGGTTTCTAACACTTCATCTACTAAATGTTTAAAGGGTTTCCAGAAGCCTGATAATAAGGGCACCCATTCTTTTTCACCGCAAGCTACAGAATCTAATTCATCTTCAAGCTTCGCCGTGAAATCATAATCGACATATTGTGTAAAATGTTGGGTTAAGAATTTATTGACGATACGGCCCACATCGGTAGGTTTGAAGCGTTTGTTATCCAACGAAACATATTCACGATGTTGTAAAGTATAAATAATAGCAGCGTACGTAGAAGGCCGCCCAATACCATATTCTTCAAGTGTTTTAATTAAAGTGGCTTCAGAATAACGGGGTGGTGGCTCAGTGAAATGTTGATTACATTTAATTTCATTTAGATCAACAATGTCGCCTTCAGCTAAAGGTGGCAAAATCCGATCTTCATCGTGATCTGCTTTTTTGTCATCGACGTCTTCTTTATAAACGAGCATAAAGCCAGGATCTTTAATTACAGAACCTGTCGCATGATAAATGTTATTTTCACTGTCACTTAAATCTACTGCAACGGTATCGATGGTTGCATGAATCATTTGGCAGGAAACAGTACGCTTCCAAATCAGATCGTAGAGTTTGTATTGTTCAGCGTTGAGATGTTCTTTTACATTCTCAGGCAAGTGTAATACGGAAGTAGGACGAATTGCTTCATGCGCTTCTTGTGCATTTTTGGCTTTTGTTTTATAGGTTTTGGGTTCTTCGGGCACTTGATCTTTACCGTACCGACTGCCAATAAAGCGCCGAATTTCTGCAATGGCCTCATCAGCTAAGTGAACCGAGTCTGTACGCATATAAGTGATTAAACCTACAGCGCCGCTGCCAATATCAATACCTTCATACAATTGCTGTGCAGTACGCATGGTGCGTTGTGCAGTGAAACCTAATTTTCGCGCAGCTTCTTGTTGTAAGGTAGATGTGGTAAAGGGTGCTGCAGGATTACGTTTGCGTTGTTTTTTCTCAACGCTGATCACTTTTAATTTGCCATTGGCAGCTTTAAGTAAGTTCGCTTTAACTTTTTCTGCTTGATCTGTTGCGGTAATAGAAAATTGTTCTAGCTTTTTGCCTTGATAAGTTGAAAGTTTCGCGTTGAATGGCAGTTTTTTTGCTGCGACTTCACCGACAATGCTCCAATATTCTTGGCTAACAAATTTTTCAATCTCTTCTTCACGCTCTACAATCATGCGTAATGCGGGGCTTTGCACACGTCCAGCGGATAAGCCGCGACGTATTTTTTTCCATAATAAGGGGGATAAATTAAAGCCTACTAAATAATCTAAAGCGCGTCGTGCTTGTTGTGCATTGACTAAATCCATGGAAATTTCACGTGGATGTTCGATCGCGGCTTTAACGGCCGCATGTGTAATTTCATGAAATACAACGCGATGGGCTTCTTTATTTTTTAATACTTTTTTCTCTTCGAGTATGCATTTGATATGCCAAGAGATGGCTTCACCTTCACGATCAGGATCGGTTGCTAGATAGAGTGTGTCGGCTTTTTTCATGGCAGTGACAATCGCTGTCACGTGCTTGGCATTTTTTTCGATTAAAGCGTAATTCATTTTAAATTTGTGAGCCGTGTCTACAGCGCCCTCTTTAGGCAATAGATCGCGTACATGGCCATATGACGCAATGACGGTGAAATCCGCGCCTAAATATTTTTTAATGGTTTTGGCTTTAGCGGGTGACTCTACAATAACTAAATTTTTTGACATACCCAGCGTTCTTCCTTAATGTAAGACATCGAATGCATCAGCTAGAACCATATCCTGCATCAAGGTTAATGCAGATTTTTTATCGGGCTGGTTGAAGAGCACCATTAATATCACCCATTTGATACGTCCTAAGTCCACTTCCCTGTAATCCAACGCCATAATGCGGTCTATGGCCATTTCGCGCGTGATGGGATCAATAATCCCAATTTGTTCCAAGTAGAGTAATAAGCCGCGACCTTCCACTCCTAAGCGTTCTGCTTCTTCTGGCACGTAGTGTCGAATTGCGAGAGGTGTGAGCTTGTGGCTAGGCGCTACGGTTTGTTGAAATAGAACGAGTCCATTTAACCAATGTAATGCACGGGTGATTTCACTACGGTCGAAGCCGATTTTCTCTAATTCAATTAAGAGAGCGTCATTGTCCATTTTTAGGACAGCTTTCTCGTCCATATAGTTTTCAAATAAAAATATTAATATTTCAAACATAATTACCTATTACATTAATTGATAGCCGCCATGCGTCGTTTTGATTAAATCTTGCAATTCCAAGGATAACAGCATGGATGAAACTTCACTCGCCGTCAATCCGCTGCGCACTATAATAGTATCTAGCGCTGTGATCTCATGGCCAATGTGTGTAAGTAATGCACGCAAAGCAGGGGCGAGTGTAACATGCTTTTTTGTTTTGGCGATAGTCTTTATCGGTGCCGATAGTGCATATAAAGCCCCTAGTTCTTCCAGAATATCCTCAGCCGTTTCAACGAGTTTTGCCCCTTGGCGTATTAAATGATGGCAGCCTCTGGCAAGCGGGTTGTGGATCGAACCGGGGATGGCGAAGACTTCACGGCCCTGTTCGTTGGCGTATCGGGCGGTGATGAGCGAGCCGCTGCGAATAGCGGCTTCGACCACTAAGACGCCTAAGCTTAAGCCGCTAATGATGCGATTACGGCGGGGGAAGTTAACTGCTTTGGCAGGTTCTGAGGGAGAAAACTCCGAAACCAGGAGACCGTTGGCGGCGATCTCTTCCGCGAGTTCGCGATGGGAGGTGGGGTAGATTTGATTTAAACCCGTTCCAAACACGGCCAGTGTTTTGCCATTTGCGCTTAAGGCGCCGCGGTGGCTTGCCGCGTCAATGCCTAGGGCAAGACCGCTGGTGATGTGTAGGCCGGTGGTTGCTAATGAATAGGCAAAGTGGTGGGCGAGTTCTCGTCCTGATGGTGTGGGGTTGCGTGTGCCAACGATTGCGAGTTGGGGGTTGTTTAGCAAGGAGGTATCGCCACGTACGTATAATAAAATCGGTGCAGCAGAGATTTCCTTAAGTAAGGGTGGATAGCTGTTGTCCGCGATTGTGATAATGCGACAGTTGTTTTTTTCACACCATGCTAGATTTTTTTCTGCGGTGTGCCAATCAGGGTTTTGTAATAGATGAGTTTGTGCTTCTGTGATGCCTGCGTTAGCTAAATCGGATTTTGTGGCGGTGAAAAGAGTGTTGATGCTGCCAAATGCCGCTAACCATTTTGAAAAAGTAGCTGGCCCAATGTCGGGCAAGTGTGTTGCGGCTAGCCAATAGAGGAGCTCTGGTTTTGAATGATTGCTTATCAATTTAGGCATCCTTTTTTTGTGAGTGAGTGAGGGTGTATGTTGTTGAAGTAAATCTGAGAAGTATTGGAGCGTGACAAGTAGGAAGTTTTTTTGCGGATTATTCATATCATACGCTTGTTGGGTTAATTGAAAAAGCAATTTGATTTATACGCTGCGCCGCTAAAAGCACCCCTCACCCGTCGCTACGCGCCGACCTCTCCCACAAGGG
>DHJK01000088.1 GCA_002404295.1 Legionellales bacterium UBA4722 | reverse complement strand
CCACTTAACTCCTTTGCTAATTTATGCGCAAATGTATTTTTAAATAAAAATTGTGCCAAACATCGATACGCATCATTTTCATTTGCATCAGGATTCAATTGGAGAAAATTTTCTAATACAGAAAATCCAGACCTTAATAGGCTTGCATTTTGATCAAGATAACTAACATAATTTGTACCAATAGAAATTTTCCCATTTTGTGGTTGTAGTTCTTTTAATATTAACTTTACTAAAGTCGATTTACCGCTGCCATTGTCGCCAATTAATGCAATTCGTTGTGGCCCTTGCATTTTCAAGCTGAAATTTTGAATCAACATATGATTAGCATCAGGGTAGGAAAAACTAAGATCTTCAATATCTAAGATTATTTTCCCATTTGGTACAATTGTTTCTGGCAGATCAATATTAATTTCTTCAATAATTTCTATTTTATCTTTAGCTGATTGTAATTGACTCTCAGCTAGATGAATTAAGCGATTTTCCTTAATCAGCAATTTACTTTTCGTCCGCTCACTGCGCCCTTTCTTTGAATCAGCTGCCATCTTACCAATACTGCCACTTCGTCTTAACTCAGAACCATATGATTGCTTTTGCTCGTGCTTCTCGCGTGATGATTGAACTGAATTTTTAGTTTTTTGTATTAATTTTTTAGCATCTTCTAATTGCTGATTTTTTGCTGATTTCTCGATAGCAGATTGCTCCAAAAATGCATCATAATTACCACCATAACAACGTGCACCTAACGTAGTAAGTTCAACAATTTCATCCATCATATTTAAAAGCGCTCTATCATGGCTTACTACAACGAGCCCTCCTTGCCATTGCGCAATTGCGTTATAAAGTTGTAGTCTTGCAGTGCTGTCTAAATGATTGGTTGGCTCATCTAACAATAAAAAATCTGCATTTGATAAAAATGCCTTTGTTAATAAAAGGCGTGTTATTTCTCCACCGCTTAATGTATGCACTTGTTGATGATATGAAATATTGTGCAAACCAAATATAAGTAATTGGTGATGTATCCGATCTTCTATGTTCCAGTCTTCATTCAAAATAATGAAATCACGTTCATCAACACTACCTTGAGTAATACGCTGCAGTGCATTCAGTTTTTCTGCATAGCCTAACAACCCTGCAATCGTTATTTGGGGTGGAGTAACGCGATGTTGTGGAACATAAGCAAGGTTAGCTACGACATGAATAGTGCCTGAAGCAGGGCAAAGCTCGCCTAAGATAAGCTTAATAAGAGTAGATTTCCCTATTCCATTCCGACCAACTAAACCTGTTTTCTGTTTAGTGAAAGTAAGAGTAAGCTCATTAAAGAGCGCTGTACCATTCGGATTGTTGTATCTCATCAGATTAATGCAGATTTGAGGTTGCGTCATAGTCATATTTCCAATTAATTATTGAAATAAAGGCTTAACCCTGTAGGGTTAATATTGCTTTATTGGAAATTTACTTGCGCATTGGCTGAAGACCTCTAGAATTGAATAATCTGTGCATTGATTATGCTATTGTGAAGTTAATATCAACTGCCAATACAAATAAATGCATAAAAAAGTGGTAAATATAATTCATGGGCTTTTCGATTGTCTATTTAATCAATGGTTGACGCTTATTAGTAAGTGCGCTTACTATATCACTTTTATTAAATAAGCGAGTTAGGGCTGACGCATTCTCAATTTGTTGTTTTAGCAGGCGTGCTATGGCTAAGCTCTCATTCTGATAATACAGTGACGCAAAGCCAAGTTTCCGATTTTACTAAAATTGATAAAATGTCTATGTCTGATATAGTGTCCATATATAACCCCATTACTTATTTTCTAAAAGTTTTAGCTGTATTAGAGCCTTGGCCAAATGCACTTTTTACCATTTGTTCATCTGCCGGATCAATCGGTTTATTTTTCTTCGTAATATATCCTGAATTGCTCTGCCCCCTATCGTGTTTAGCTAATGTAGATTTTTGTTCTAATTTTCGAGAAAAAGGGTGCGGCTTTATTTTCTCATTTAAATGAGATTGTTTATTTTCAGATAATAAACTTTGTGTGATTTTATCTTGATATAAGAAATGCGTGGTTACCTGTGATTTTTCTTTGTCAAATTCCAGACGAATTGATAAGTCATTTTTTGATGCAAAAGTAGTTTCATTGATAGGGATCAGTTGATGTTTTTGACCGTATAAGACTAATTGAAGCGATCTATCATCCATTAATAGGATTGACATTGGAAATTGCGGCCCATATTCCCCTATAAATGCTTGCAATTTATTATTGCTTATTTCAAGTGGATGAGCTTTAGCATGTATTAATTCATCTAGCCATAGTTTTCGCATTTTTGATTTTGAAGGATCAATTTCTTTTTTTTCTTCTACATGCTTTGCAGTAAACTCTGGCGAATCATATTTTTCATAGTCGTATTTAGCCGATAGATAATCCATACTTGCATGAATGTTACCTACAGTAGGCATTACAACATCTTCTGCTATAGCTAAGCCATTAGCACTATTCGTTAAATACACCACTGCTGAATTGGTTTCTTTGTTAATAGCCACAAATGTTTTAGCGCCCGAACCATGTCCCCAATGAAATGCGATTGTACTCTCATTCTCTTGATTGGGCTTTTGAAGGCCAAGCCCTAATCCCCAATCGACTAATTCTAATTTTTCTGGGGTAACATTTTTATTTGTGGCATCTCTATCCAGTGTTGTTGATACTTCTGGTGAAAGCATTTGAGCAAAGGCCTTATCATGTAAACAAGCAGATATAAATTTAGCATAATCACTTGCCGTGGTATGCAATGAAGCTGCTGCATTACTATCATTCGCTTTCACCGTCGGAATACGTGATTCATGTTGCATTTGTTCATTGTGATTTTCAACAATTTTTTCTGCATCAGGTCTTAAATATGTGCTGTTTGTCATACCTAACGGACGAAATAGTGTTTGCTGAGCAAGCTCTTCTAATGATAAATGTGTGCGCTCTTCAATTATTTTCTGTAAATAAAAATAACCTTCGCCAGAATACGAAAAGGCTTCACCTGGATTAAATGAAAATGTAGGGGGTCCTTGATTGGGTAAGCCAGTTTGATGTGATAAGATCATCCGTGGTGTTAATGGTTTTCTTTCTCCAATCTCACCGAAATGCTCTGTATCCCAAAGATTAGAATCTAAATTAAAATCATCGCCTAGTTTTCCGCTTTCAATCAGCTTTATGACTAAATAGGCAAAGACAGGTTTACTTAACGAGCACGCCCAAAAAATACTTTCATTATTTGCTGACGATTGAGATTCAACGTCACTCACGCCAAGAGTAGTCGCAAAATCTAATTCACCATTTTTAACAGACGCAATTGACATTCCTGGAATATAGGCTTTTTTCATCAAATTTTGCAGTCTATTTTTTTCATTGAGTGGAATGTCTCTGGAAGATGTCATATCGCTACCCTCGAGTTATTTGCTTTTTGGCTGTGTCTTTTCAGTATAGCAAAATTGACACAACCCGGGTTTAAGCTGATCTTGATATAAATCAAGATGTTGCTGAATATAGATTATATTGTTTATCAATTGACCTTTAAAGTGCTTCCGGGAAAGAATTTATCATGATAAACTGCACATAATACATACTATTTCATTATAAAGGTGAAAACATGCCAGACCAAAAACACCAAGAAACTAAGCAGAATTCAAAAGAAGACCAGCTTAAAAGCGAGCATGAGGTCAAGGCGCGTCAAAAAAATGAGACTGACAAACAAACACAGCTAAAAGAGGAGCTCGAACAAAAAAAAGAGAAAAAACGAAAACTCGAGCTAACTCAAGAGATGGAAAAAAAGCATGAAAAGGATCTAAAAGAGGCAGAAGAGCAAGACCGCATCAAGAAAGAGGAAGCTATCAAAAGTGAGAGACAAATGTGTCCTCTTTGTGGCAAAGAATATCGTCCAATTCGTATATGCACTTGTAGTGTTAGTGGTGGTGGAAGCGGAAGCGGTGGAGGAAGTGATGGTGGTAGCGGTGAGACAGAAGAAAAATCAAATAATGACAGCAACGCACCAGCTACTTTTGTAGGTAAGCTATTTGAGATGGCAGGCCAATTTGGAACTGCAATAAAGCAAGCAATAGAAGGAAGCAGCCTCGACCAGAAATCACATCAGTTATCTAGAATGAGATTCAATCCTGAAGTTATATCTGAGTTATTATTTAAAAGAATATTGCTAATTGAAAACAGTGACTCCGGAATGTTGACCGTTCGTTTACTGCTGTCACCCAGTACATTATCTGACGATCAAAGAAAAGAATTGAAAAAATTTATCAAGTCTATTTTAGCAGAATTGGATGCGTTTAAAAAAGAAAATGGCATTTTGGCTGACTGTGTGGAAAAAGATAAAAGCAATGAATATAACCTTTTTATTAGTTTTCCTACTAAACCAAAAATGTATGACAAATTTATTCAATTATTAGCTGAAAAACAATTATTACCCATGCAAATAATAAAGCAGCAAGAAAATAAGCAACCTGTCTATCAGAAAGATATGAATCTCTTTAATCTAACTCCTTTCTCAACAAAATTAACATATGCGTCAGGTAAGAAGGCGAACCTCATTGATGAGGATTTGATTAAAAAAGAAAAAGCCTTATCTATTCGTCCCCGCACACCTTCGGACGGGCCGAAACCTAAATAAAATACGGCTGCTTCCCTTTAGTTTTATGTCTTCTGGGTATAGCAATAGCTGGAAAAGCCATATTAGCATTAATCAATCAACAAGCATCTGTTAATAGAATACGCCTTATAAAATATAATCAGTTGTCGTAGCAAAAAGGTATTTATATGCAAGCCAGAAAAGAAAGCTTTGATGACGCGAAACAGTTTTTTGTTGAATTTCTTAAAATATTTAATTGCAGAAAAATAAAAATTGAACAAATCACAATTAAAAAACGGGGTCAGGCTTGCGAAGTTGCGTTATTAATCTATTTTTCTACGCAAATACGCAAGCCTGACCCTAATGGCACTAACTTAAGAA
>DHJK01000071.1 GCA_002404295.1 Legionellales bacterium UBA4722 | reverse complement strand
ATATTAATCATTTTCAATTTTATTTTTTATGTTTTATTTTAACTTCTTCTGAAACGGCAGGTTGACTCGTTTTAATTTCCTTTTGTAAATGATGAATTAGTTTATTAACATCCCAGTTAGTTTTGGACTGAAAAAAATTAGACGATTGTTTGCCAAATTGCGAGTTTAATACGCTTAATTCAGTAACCAATGTTCCCAAAGATACTTGCTGCGTGTTGCCGAGTGTAGAAATGCGTTGTATAGCATCATTGACTCGTTTTAAATCTTTATAATTTTGCTCTGAGCTTAAACGGTTAGCTACCTCGGATAACTTGAGTATAACGTTCCTTACTTGCGGCTGATCAGACTGTGCGCTGGCCTTACCTATTTCTTCTTGAGGGCCGTCATCATCTGTTGTTACTTTAACTAATTCTTCTTGCGCATCTTCGTCATCTAGCTCTACTGATATTCTGTCAGCTGCTGTTACATTAATAGTGATATCGCGCAACCCATCCAGCTGGGAAACAGGTGCTACTGCTGAGTGAACATAACAAATCTGTGACACAACAGCGGTGGCGTTATCTTCTACATTGGTTTTGCTTACTTTTACTTGATCAAGCTCACGCACTTTCGATACAATCTCTACCAAATCATCGGAAACAACTACTTCACTGCTGACAGCAATGCCTTCTTTTTCTAGCAATCTTCTTATTTCGCTATAATCAATTACGCCTTTTGCTGAATCGCTACTATCTGCCAAAATTATAATATCTACCGATTTTAACGCCACAACGAATGCCTGTTTATCCTGAGCCTCCATATAGTCTCCTATCTGAACAATGCCTATTGTCTTGGGATAAATAGGTAATACTTTCTCGCGAATAGTCTCTAATTGATCTTTCACCTCTGGAAGTGTTGGGCGCAGCGCTGGATTGGGGTTAATCATGCTCCCCACAAGGTCGTGTAATGCTCTATTTGCATCTGCAGAAGATTGCATGTTAATACGTTCTGGGTGTCCAGTTGGATCAAAAAAGCCATATAGTTGTGCTAGTGATATCCCAAGGGAATAGATATCTGCAGCAGGTGTATATACTCCCAAAGGCTGTACATTAGTTTTCGGAAGATCTATAACCGTATCCGAGTTATAAGGATCACTATTTGCGGGTATCGCTCCACTTACGTTAGCTTGTGGAAGATCTATAACCGTATCCGAGTTATAAGGATTACTATTTGCGGGTATCGCTCCACTTACGTTAGCTTGCGGAAGATCTATAACCGTATCCGAGTTATAAGGATTACTATTTGCGGGTATCGCTCCACTTACGTTAGCTTGCGGATGATCTGTAATCGTATACGAGCTATTATAATTACTACTGTTAACTGCGGCGGGCATCACTCCATGCACGTTAGTATTCGGAGTGTTGACAGTGTCATTTCTGACTACGGGTACCCTTAGAGTCAAATGATTCATTGGCAGGAAACCGACTTCAGGGGCTCTAAAAAACGCATCACCAAAGACCGAAGGTCTTGCCTCATCATTTTGCATTTTTGTAGCAAGACCCAGATCAATTATTGATACTTTACCAGTCACCGGATCATATACGACGTTGCTTGGTTTGATATCACAATGCAGATAGCCTTTTTGGTGAAACCCATAAACCTCTTCTGTCATTTGCAAAGCAATATCAAGCCCCTGAATCACTGGCAATTGTGCTCGAGAAATAAGAAAATTCTCAAGCGATCCTCCCTTAGCATACTTCATGATGAAGTGATGTTTTTCTATCTCGCCTTCCTCTGTTTGGCTGCTATTTCGTTTTGCTATCTGGCCAATACTTAATCCCGTATTAGTGAGCGCTTGGTGCTCCCGTGTAACTATGTCAGAAAATAATGCTTGATATCGTTGTACTTTAATTACATCCCATTCACCCGTTGATATATTTTGCACTAATTTTACTTTGCCAAATGCGCCTGCACCCAACTCTTTGCTATGTTTTACGCCTTTATATACAGCATACACAGCACCAGTAGGCTCCTTAAGAATGCCACAAGTAGCTGCTTTACCGACAGGCCACTCAATGCCTAATTCTGGGTGAGTTAAAACATAGGCAGCCATCAACTCCCCAAGTTGTTTTTTCGAATATCGCTCTGCCGCACTGTCAGATTGATGAGGTAGTTCCGCTATGACACGCCCTAAAAGTAGTGTTTCCGTTTCAGTTAATAAACGCCCATTTTCTTTGTCCCCCAAATCTGAAAAATCGACTTGAGGAGGTATATCAAGTGTTTTTACGACAGTTACTTTATTATGAGCACGCATAACCACCCCCGCTTTAATTTGGTTCTACATTGAGTATAGTAGATAAAATTATTTTTGCATTGTTATGTTGTCATTTGTCGTAACGTCGTGAAAATACCTCCTGAAAACATTTCAGAAGCACACCCTAAGCAGGTATTTTTTAAGTTTAATCATAGGGTTAAAGGGAGGTTCTTATTATGGAACATTTACTTATGAGCGACGAAGAGCGATCAAAAATATGTTTTTTGAGGTGGTAAAACAGAGAAAAATAACGCTTACTAAGGCGGAGTTACCGTCATGCCAAACGTCTATATCGGCGTTATTTTAAAGAAGACGAAGCAGGGCTTGTTCACTCATTTTTTACGTGACAAACGTACAACAGCGCGCAAGCTAATCAATAACCAAATAACCTCAATAATCACAGATGGCGTATTCCAATGAAAAAAGAGTGAATACAAAATACCACAGGCGCCGATCATATTAAAAATTTGATAAAACAAAGTATTTGAACTGATGCGATTCGCGCTTAATAAGAAATATACAACCAGTTGCATTACAACACCGATCATACCTATAGTATTAGAGAGTGCATTGAGTGTGTGGTACATGTTTTAAAGCCTCAGTTAGAATTTCGATTCCGGCGCCATTTTGATGGGCGTGCTCACTAATATAACGACGCCAACTTCTTGCGCCGACCTGTCCTTGAAATAAACCTAAAATATGCCTTGTGATACTGGTTAGACGAACCTTGTTGGCTAGCTGCTGCTCAACATAAGGAATAAATTTTTCTATAATGGCATAACGCTGAGGCATGTCCACATCAGCCGATGAAAAAAACCTTTTTTTAATTTCCGCTAAAAGAAAGGGATTTGCATAGGCTTCACGACCTATCATCACACCATCTACAAATTGCAGTTGCTCTGCAATCTCATCACAGGATTTAATTCCACCATTGACAATAATAGTAAGCGCAGGAAAATCCTGTTTTATTTGTTTCACAACATCATAACATAACGGTGGTATTTCGCGATTTTGTTTTGGGCTTAATCCATTTAACCACGCTTTACGGGCATGAATTATAAATATCTTACAGCCTGCACTCGCCACAGTGGCAATAAAATGTTGCAACTCTTCATAGGAATCATGATCATCTACACCAATGCGGCATTTCACAGTCACAGGGATGGTGACTGCTGCACACATAGCAGAAATACACTCTGCAACAAGCGATGGATTTAGCATTAAACAAGCGCCAAATTGCCCTGATTTAACACGATCACTGGGACAGCCTACATTGAGATTAATTTCATCATAGCCATACTCTGCACCTAGTTTCGCACAATATTCCAATTTTTTTGGCTCACTGCCACCTAATTGCAAAGCAACTGGATGTTCCAGAGGGTCAAACTCTAAAAAACGTTGGCTATCACCATGAATCAACGCGTTGACTGTTACCATTTCCGTATAAAGTAAGACATCATGAGGAGCAATCAAACGCAGGAAGTACCGATCGTGTCTATCGGTACATTCCATCATAGGTGCAACTGAAATTAACCTATTCATGTGGTGCATTCTTCTAAACTATCTACCGATTTAACAGTACCCCATTGTTTACAACCTGGACATTGCCAATGCAGTGATTTGCCAGAAAAGCCACATGAAACACAACGGTAGTCGGGCTTGTCAGCTAATAATTTTTTAGTTAAATTTTGTAAAATTAATAAATCTTCGCGAGCTCTACCTTCGGTACTGGATTGATATAAACTAATAAATAAATGTAAACCGCGAATAGAAGGGTAACGTCGCACATAATCCGCCACAAAATTAGCGGCCACTTTATCACCTTTCCATTGGCGAATACGCTCAGACAAAATAAGCACAACGGGAACATGTGGGTATTCTTTTAAAAGTTGCATTAAATATTTAACCAGTTGTTCTTCTTCATTCAGTGCTTCATAACAAGAGGCCAATGCATCGATTGATTCAGAAATATAGTCAGGGTTTTGATCTTTAATACCTTTTAAGCTGCGCAAAGCAGACTTATAGTCGCCTTTATCCATCTGAAATCTGCCTTGCAACAAACTTCCCCGCACACATTGACGATCAGCAATCAAAGCGTTTTTGATATATTGATCAGCTTGCTCATTTTGTTTATTCGAAATCGCAATTTCTGCTAACTCACAATAATAATGTGCAATGATGGGTTGCATGTTTTTTTTCGTAGCAGCAGCTAATTTTGATGCAATAGAAATTGCATTTTCCCATGCTTTCTCTTGTTGATAAATGTCTAGCAATGCACGATAAGCAGGAATAGCATAATCTTTAACACTGACAACTTCTAAAAAAATCCGCTCCGCGCGATCTAGAACACCCGCGCTCAAATAATCTTGACCTAACTCAAACAATGATTGCTCTCGATACACTTTATCAAGCTGGGGCCTCGCAATTAAATTTTGATGAATACGGATAGCGCGATCTACTTCTCCACGACGGCGGAATAATTTGCCTACGGCCAAATGTGTTTCCACCGTATCGCTATCCACTTCTAGCATTTTAATAAAAACATCAACTGCTTTGTCTGGTTCTTCATTGAGTAAAAAATTCAACCCAACTAAATAATCACGGGGTAAATTAATTTTTTTATCTATAACATGTTTATGACGTGCCTGATAACCGAGATACCAAGCAACGGCCAACGAGATAAAAACTAATAAAATCCATGTACTACTCATTAATGTCTATCCTGTAGTGGAATAGCACGTAAATTGCCAATTTCTTTTTCTGCGGTGTTTAATTGCGATTGTAATGCTATAATTTTTTAATTTTAATTTGATTAAGAGGAAAACCCCGACTACTAAGCCTAATATGCAGCCTGATACAAATGTCATCACAAGCAATAAAGACAGTGGGAAGGCACGATGGCCTATATAATAATTAAAATTAACAACGTCTGGGTTTAGCAGTGCGAAACTAATTCCTAATAGAACTATGCCTATTAATAAAACATACATAATAATCCGCATCTTGTTTTCTCCGTTATACTTAATTTCCGCTTAAAACACCTCGCCCCTTGTGGGCATAGGTGGCAAGCTAAGGCTGCTTTGAACATTCCTTCCCCCTCCGGGGGAAGGTTAGGAAGGGGGAATGTTTCATCCCACCTTCTTTCTTTCGCGATTCCGCTAAATATGGAAGGGAGTTTTTTATATTCCCCCTTCCTTTCCTTCCCCCGGAGGGGGAAGGGATGTACTAAGCAGAACTATTAGCCTTAGCTTGAGACCTATGCGCTTGTGGACGAGGGCAGATCCATCCGTAAAAAAAAACGGCATCAACAGTGACCTGCTGATGCCGTTTTTATTATTAGCCAAATTTTATATCAAAATGGCCCTATTTTTAAGCATCACCTTCTTGATCCATCTTCGCTTTAAATAAATCACCTAACGTTGTTTTCATAGGTGAAGAAGACGTATCCACTTCTTTCTCTTTCTTCTTAGAACGAGGTTTCTTAGGTGTTTCGTCTTTTACTTTCATCGAAAGTGTAATCATATGGGTTTTACGGTCGGTGCCAGTAATTTTGGCTTCAACAGTATCACCTACATTCAACTTGGTGCGCGCATCTTCTACTTTCTCAGCTGAGATTTCAGAAGCACGTAACGTACCAAACACATTCGGTGCAAGTTCAATAGTCGCAACCTTAGCGTCTACTTCAGTGACTTTACCAGACACTGAGCTACCTTTTTCATTTTCATTGAGGTAATTTGCAATAGGATCATCCGCTAACTGCTTCAATCCTAAAGAGATACGCTCACGTTCAGCATCAATCGCCAAAATAACAGTCTCTAACTCATCATTTTTCTGGTATTTACGGATCGCTTCTTCTGCAGCGCCTTCGTTCCAGGAAATATCAGACAAGTGAATAAGACCATCTATGCCGCCATCCAAACCAATGAAGATACCAAAATCGGTAATGGATTTAATCTTACCACTGATTTTGTCGCCTTTTTGGTGGCTGTCAGCAAACATGCCCCAAGGATTTTGTGTGCATTGTTTAAGACCTAAAGAGATACGACGACGATCACCATCAATATCTAACACGATAACATCCACTTCCTGACCTAAATGCACTACTTTATTTGGATTCACATTTTTGTTAGTCCAATCCATTTCAGAAACGTGCACTAAACCTTCAATGCCTTCTTCAATTTCAACAAAGCAACCGTAGTCAGTAATGTTCGTGATACGACCATGTAAACGTTGGCCAATAGGGTAACGAGTTGTAATATCAGACCATGGATCGTCGCCCAATTGCTTCAAGCCTAACGATACACGTGCATTATTACGATCAAATTTCAAGATCTTCACTTTGATCTCATCACCAATCGCTAACACTTCACTTGGGTGTTTAATACGTTTCCATGACATATCTGTAATATGTAACAAGCCATCTACGCCGCCTAAATCAATAAATGCGCCGTAATCTGTCAAGTTTTTAACGATACCTTTCACTTCATCGCCTTCATGCAGATTTTCAAGTAAAGCTTCACGCTCTACGCTATTTTCTGCTTCCATCGCGGAGCGACGTGACACAACAATATTGTTGCGCTTAGCATCAATTTTAATAACTTTGAAATCAAATTCTTTGCCTTCTAACGATTCTGGATCACGCACAGGTTTTACATCAACTAAAGAACCTGGCAAGAAAGCACGGATTTTATTAATTTCAACAGTAAAACCACCTTTAACGCGGCCTTGAATCACACCACGTACATTTTCTTTTTTCTCAAATGCTTTTTCTAGTACGCCCCATGATTCATAACGTTTTGCACGTTCACGTGATAAACGTGTCACGCCAAAACCATCTTCAATCGCATCAAGAGCTACTTGAACTTCATCACCTACAACAACTTCAAGTTTCCCATGTTCATCTTGGAACTGATCAATTGGAATAATAGATTCTGATTTTAACCCAGCACTTACCATCACAAAATCAGAGGTAATACGGGTTACAACACCTACCACAATTGCACCAGGAACCATTGGAATTTCAATAAGACTTTCTTCAAATAATTGCGCAAAACTATCGGTCATACTCTTATCCTAGATCTTTCGATCTTTTAGATTAAAAAAACTAATCGGTTAATTAATATTAACGATTGCCGCTAAAGAGCTACAATCGCGCCTAAACTAAAAGTCTTCACTTTACTATTAAGCAGCAGTGATTCCTTTTTTTTCTACTTCTATCATGATACGTGCAACAACTTGCTCAATCGTGAGTGGGTCGGTGTCGATCATAATAGCATCCATTGCGGGTTTAAGGGGTGCGACAAGGCGTTCTTGGTCTCGCTTATCACGCTCACGCAGGTCCTCCACAAGGGCGCTCAGATTAACATGAATGCCTTTTGCATTCAACTGATTATACCTGCGGAGCGCCCGTTCTTCGGGGCTTGCGGTCAGAAAGATCTTAACGATGGCATCTGCAAAAATAACCGTTCCCATATCGCGGCCATCGGCCACTAAGCCAGGTGAGATACGGAAAGCACGCTGCCGATTCAGTAAGGCAGTACGCACTCGAGAAAAAGCCGCCACTTTTGAAGCGGCATTACCCATGGCCTCTGTACGTATGATGTCCGTAACATCTTGTTTTTCAAGAAGAACTGATAAAGACTGCCCTAACTCTGTTTCAACAAAACGCACATCTAATGCTTCCGCAAGCGGTGCAAGGACAGCTTCATCCGTCAAAGAAATTTGGTTTTGTTGAGCCGCCAAAGCCAACACACGGTATAACACTCCGCTATCTAATAGGTGCCAGCCTAATTTTTTGGCCACGATATGGGTCACAGTCCCCTTCCCTGTGCCACTGGCTCCGTCGATTGTAATAACAGGTATATTCATTGATTTCTCCCTCCAGCAAAAAATAATGCCATCTTATCATTCTGCGTAATAGGAAAAAGAGTATTTCTGAGAATTTTTAAAAAGAAAACCCCCTATTCCAATTTTGGTTGGCAGGGGGTTGTTAGTTTACGCTCTTCAAGTTGGACGTCCACCAGGCGGACGTAAAGAAGGTGCTATGCTAGATGAAGAAGCATCGCTGCTATCGCGTCTACCACCTTGATAACTACTGCTAGAGCTTTGTAGATGGCGTGCCGCTTTTAGTGTATCTCCTGCTTCTTGTATTTGCTTAAAACTCGCCTCTAATTGGTCTATTTTTTCTACATCGTCTTGCGCTTCCTTGCAAACGGCCGGATCTTTCGCTACTTCTTTTTCGATTGCGGTTTCTCTTTCTGCTATACTCTTCAATCGTTTTGTATTAGCTTCTATAACGGCTTGATGAACAGGCGTTACTTTATCAAGACTAACACTCTTTATATGTATACCAGTATCAGCAATACCTGTTTGAAGACTCGTTAAAGCCTGTGTACTAACTGCTGACGTAAACCCTACATAATCCAACTCTGGACCTTGAACATTTTCATGATCATCATGGCTATGTTTATGCTCTTCTTGTTTTGTTATTTTGACATTATCCATGTAAGACAAGCTTTGAATTTCTGCTATTATTTTTTCAGTTGCTAATCGTTCAATTTCATTTTCTATTTTATTAATACCAAATTCACGTATTACTTTATAGACATCATCAATTGGAATTTGATAACGCACTGTTGCTTTAACAGCAACACGAATTTGATCAGCAGTATATACTTCCACTTCAATTACTTTCTGTTTTTCTTTTGTAGGAAATCGTGTATACCAAGCCCATTCAGCTTTTAATTCGTGCACACCTGGAGGCAATACATTTAATTCACCATCTTCATCATAATAAATTCCAGCTTCATCAGGCTGAATAACAACAGCTAATACTTTATTATGTGGATTTTTTTCAGGCGTGTCATATTTCTTCCGTGCCTTTATTCCTTTAAGCTCATCCTTTATTCCTTTAAGCTCATCCTCACTTCTTTCCACCATGACTGCAGCATCATTTGGATGGACTACAAGTTTTCGAGTAGTCATTGTAGGTGTGTCAAGAACATGTCTTCCTCTACCTAAAAATACATAACCTTTTATATTCCCATTTGGATCACATAATGTATTATCTTCTGCATAAAGACGGTCATTGAATGATTCTACGTTAGCAATAGTAATTGAATCATGTTTAATAACTTTATCAGCCACATTCGCTGTTCCAACCCATTCTACCGACGAAGGTAAATGATGTGTTCCTGGCGCTAAAAATTCAGGTTTGCCATTCACTCTAACTAGACCAATTTGGCCTTCTTTTACTTTTCGGCCAATGAGCCAATCTCTGACCCAATGAGCAATCTTTGTCGTAAACCATGTACCCTGATAAGGGATGTTTTCTTCAAGGCTTTTCAAATAAGAATTTGATAAGCATGGAATAGAAATATCATCTGAATATTTTTTATAATTATCTCCTATCCTTTCTCTTCCTTCAAAATATTGTCGGCTATCTGCTGGAGAAAACAGACGCGCATTTAATACTGACTGGCGACCCCTCGCTATTTGTTCTAATGCCTGTCTTTGCCTGTCACTAGCCTCTTTCTCCGTCTCTTGAGTAATAGGAAAAAGATGAGGATTACTAGCAGGTTGTTTTTGCTCGTTTATTTCGAGGTTTGTTTCAAGACCTAGCTGTATTCGCAACTGCTTAAGCCTTCCCTTATTTACTGCAAACAATCTATCTGTAACACGTTTTCGAATTTTCTGATATCTATTTGAACTTTTATTGCTTAATAAACCAAGTTCAGTATCACCTTTTTGCTCAATCGCTTGTACAGTCTGTGATATTTGTTGCGCATTATCTGTTTGATTTAAAGTGACTTTTGTAAAAGATGCAGAAAGAAATTCAACGCCAAATTCTGGACTTGTATAATTTGTTGCATTTTGCAGCTTAGGAGGAATTGATTGTTTAGCTTTGAGCAGCTCCAACTTTTGATACATTGCACTGCGTTGCTCAGAAATTATTATTTTTTTATTAGACATCATAAGAGCTTCAAGAGTCATACCTTCACATAACTGTTCTACTGCTTGTATAGCTAATCCCTTTCTTTTAACAGTGATTTGAGTAGTTTTATATGTGCTTGGATCAAGAACTTCATCCTTCTCTTCAAACTCTTTTTCAATTCCATCTTTAATTGTGTCCTCATCGAAACCCAATTTTTTGACAACCTTATAGACAGAACTTAGATAGCTGCTCAATGTAAATTTTTTCTTCTCTTCATGAGCTGAATCAACATCCTGAGCATCATCTGGAATTTGGTAGCTCACTGTTACATCAACAGTTGCCTTTTTTTCACTGGCTAACTTAACTTCTACTCCTCGCAATGTTGCGCATTGTACTTTCGTTGAGAGTCTTCCTCTGAATGTATATCCTGGAAAATCTCCAGATGCTGGGCCAACTTCAGTTTCTCCTACTGGATAAGAATGTACTGTTCCATGCGCCTTATCTGTCTCAGCATATCCAACCTTGCCTTTGCAAACTCTCGCAAAGAAAGTTCTAGGATCACTATCCGTACTTACTTCTAAGCCATATGCATTCACAACCCTGGAAATTTTAACATTTTGACTAGTTATATGTCGGCCGGGAGTCAGTAAATAATAATCTTTTTCTTCCTTCTCTCTTCTTTTAGTCTCACTAGCAGGATTGACAGCATGACCAAGATGTCCTTCTGATACTGTCACAATCGTTTTGTTTCCATGATCAATGCGTGAATCCGTTGCTTTGACGTTTCTTTCCCATTTTGTTGTCGAAGGTAAATGATATATACCTGGTTGGAGAAATTCTTTTTTCCCTTTATGTGTAATCAAACCAAGTTCGCCATGCTTTACATGCACTGTGGTAGTTTGAAACGTCAACCATGGCCACCAACTAGGAGATTCTGTATATTCTGGTAAAGATATACATTGAACACCTGCATAGTTTGCATATAAAAACTCTTCTGCCTCCTTAACATTCAGAGATTGATGTTCCTTACTTTGTGCGGGTGTTAGTTTGTATTTATCAAATTCTGAAGGCCTTCGTTTATCTTCTTCGTGCGATAGCGTAGGCGCTGATGATTCGAGCCCGGGAGCTACTATATTTTCATCTGCTTTTGTGTCTTCTACATGTGTTAGTATTTTTTGTAAAGATGTAGTTGTTAATTGCTTTTCAACAAATGGGGGTGAATCTTGTTGGGGCACCTGTGATTTAGAGTGTTGTAGCATTTGTGAAGCAGGTGCCGATGATTGAAATTGTTGAGCAGGCGGCACTGAGGATAATGTAGGGCTAGATTCATTAACTGATTTTAATGTTGCTATTAATTCTGGATTAGCTATCAATTTTACAAACTTCTGTAATTCACTTGCTGCAGACTCTTCACTTTGCTTAACTTCTCCTTTCACAGCATTCACCTTCTTATTTTTCACTGTTACTATTATTTGAGGCGCGCCCTCTGTAGAATCTGAGAATACAGCTTTTTCCTTATTAAATATAAAAGACAAATGATGCGCTGGTGGACGCCCTCTTATCTGCCAAGAAAATTTTATAACAATATTATCTACATTATCGTTGTTGAAAGAAACATTGAACTCGTCACTACGATAGCATGCGCGAATTTGGCTCCTAATTAAGCGTTCAATTTCCTTCTGAGTACTTAGATCTGCTCTTTTAACAACATCGAAAAATGTGCTGCTGAATTCTATATTATTATTCTCCATTGCCGCGCTTTCTTTATCTAATGTGTGAACATTAGAATTATTCGCAGGCGGTGCAGATTTTTGCATGTCAATAGAGGGAGAATGCTGAGCTAATGTTGGTTGCAAAGCTGTAGTGGTAATAGATGTTAATTGCGATGCTTGAAACTCATTAGCTAATACTTCAATAGTTTCGAATTTATAGTCTCTAAAAAATTCATTTAGAACGTCTGTTGCCTTCTTCATATTGAAAGCTATTAGGGGTGTCTTTATTTCCACCTCCTTCATATCCTTCCCAATAGTCTTCTCAGTCCGGAATGTTCCTGAAAAAGAAGACTGCTTATCCATTGGCTTTTGCTTGTCTTCATTACTGTCTTCATTACTGTCTTCGTTACTGTCTTCGTTACTGAGATCATTAATTTTAATCTGCCCATTTTCTATAACAACCCTGCTATTGATTTGATCACCCGTTGCGTTAGCAGTTGAATAGGTATAAGCATGATACTGTTCTTCGATAATAACTCTTTGGTTAGCAAATATATAAGCGCCCCTATGCTGACCGTGATTAGTGTCATAAGTATATGTTATAGAAAATGTATCTTTAGTAGACTCATCAAAAGTAACTCTGATTCTGAGTTTTTTGAAAGCATCAAACTGAAAATGGCTCTGAATTCTATCCTTGATTATTTTTTTAAGTTCTTCATACTTTGAATTTGATTTTTTAGCTCTTTCTGTAAGAATGCTGCTATAGATCGAACATGCAAATTGTGCAAAGTCTTTTGCAGTTATTGTTGGAACAACAGAGCTCTGTGCATCGGTCGACGCATGTTGTGATGGTAATTGCTGTGCTTGTTCTTTTATTTCAGTAATAGGAACAAATGATGAGGACACTGGCAACGCTGTATCTTTAGTTTCTACAGATGTAGATGCTCGAACTGAATCAGCTTGCATTTGAAATTTTGATACTAATTCATTAATATTTTGTATTTGAATACCACGAGATGGCGATGAAGCAAAACATTTTTCTAATAAAAACGGGAGTGAAGAAGAGCTCGTTAGTGTACTTAATGGATGATGCTTGTCGTCATAATATGGTGTGAATTGACATGTTACAGGCTTACCATGTTCTAGAGTTACCTGCACGCCCTCATTCGCACCATTTATAGTTATTAAAGCTTTTTGTTTACTAAATTCTAAACGAATTGAGTTGAATTGTTTGCTGTAGCTGATCACAATCTGATTCGGATAAGCATCCGAATCCTTCTGACAAATACCTATACAATCCTGACCAAGATATAATCGAACCATTGCTTCAAACTGTTTTAAAATAGAGTTTTGCGTATCCTTATCTTCTTTATCAATAATTTCGTAGATTGAATATAAAAATGGTTGGTACTCAGCTTTAGTTAAGGGTCGAACATTAGATAAAGTTGTAGATGAAGAAACTAAAGTAGCTTGTGTGACAGTGATAGGTTGTTGTGGCGTTTGTGAAGAGCTACTAGCGGCACTACCCGTAAATCGACTAGTTAAATCTTCAATATCTTGAATGCCATAACCAGGGCGGACTGAAGAAAAAAAAGTGGATAGTGTAGAGCAAATCTCGTTTTCGCTTAAGTCGCGCACTTTTTTGTCTTGTTCAAATAGTTCACTCTTTATAACCGTGCCATTTTTCAGAGTTATACGAGTATCGGAAGGAATTCCTCTTCCACTTCCATCTATCAGTCTTATCTTGGCTTTCTGCTTGCTAAATTTAGCAAATCCCTTATATGTGGTTCCCTTGGTTCTCGTTGTAATACTGTAATTTATACTAAACTTATCAGTATTGGGCAATATCTCACTGGGTAGTATATCAACCTTACCTCCATGCTTTTCCCATCCTCCACTAGGGTAATGGATGTGCTCAATTTTGTCCTTTACTTGAAATAAGATTAAGTCTCGTGTTGGTTTATTCATGTCCGGTGATGTAATAATAGCGTGTATTGAACATAACTTTTGCGCATAATCTTGAATTTCTTCAGCTTTGGTTCGAGCACTTCTCATATATAGCTCCATTATTTTCAAAATAGTTAGCATTACCTGTAGTATAGGATAGCTTAAATATTTGTCAAATATACTTAAGATGCTTGATTAAGGTGGTTTTTTATAACTTATTGATAACAAAACACAAAAAAGAGATAGAGCTCACTGAATAAAATCAAAAAACCTATTATCTCTCGCGTTGGGCGGCATAAAGTTAACCCTGGCTTAATTCAGTACCCGCCAATATGTCCCGCAAAGACGCGAACAGCCTATAGATTAGATCGGTTTTATAATTACATAATCATATTGCGAAGACGCGATTGATCGAATTCCTTCCCCGCCCCTTTAATAACACAAGTACACCTATCTTACTTAATTGCGGGAGAGGGGAAACCTGTGGTTCTCCCTCTCCCGCACTAGAGAATAGTATTTTAATCATCGCCTGTGGGCGGGAGAAGGAGTTCGATCAATTGCGTCTTCGCAATGATTATGCGCTTATAAATAAAGCTGAGTGGTTACACTTCTGCTTCGGTGGCATCACCCACTGAAAGTGTAGCGACTTTTTCTAAACCAACTAGTAATTCATCATTTGTTAAATTAATTAATCGTACACCTTGTGTATTACGGCCAATCACAGAAATTTCTGAAACAGGTACACGTACTAAAGTGCCTTTGTTACTAATTAACATGATTTCATCTTCTGAAGTTACTTGGATCGCTCCGATCACTTGGCCGTTGCGTTCATTCACTTGAATAGACATCACGCCTTGACCACCGCGACTTGTGACACGATATTCATCTATCGATGTACGTTTGCCATAGCCTTTTTCAGTGGCTGTTAAAATATCACCGGTAGGTGCTATCACAAGCAGGGAAATCGCTTTTTGGCCTTCTTGCAATTTCACACCACGCACACCACGTGCTGTTCTACCCATGCAGCGAACTTTTTCTTCAGAGAAGCGTATGGATTTACCTGTATTGGTAAACAACATCACTTCTTGATTACCCGTAGTAACACACACACCAATCAAACGATCATTCTCTGTTAAATCCAACGCAATTAAACCCGTAGAGCGAGGTCTAGCAAAATCAGTCAAAGCTACTTTTTTCACCGTACCATTTTGCGTTGCCATAAAGACAAAACGATCACCGTGATATTCACGCACAGGTAAAATCGCACTGATTTTTTCACCTTCACTTAAAGGTAATAAATTAACAATAGGACGCCCGCGTGATATACGGCTTGCTTGTGGTAATTGATAGACTTTCAACCAATATACTTTTCCACGATTAGAGAAGCATAAAATAGTATCGTGCATGCTCGCGATAAGAACTTGCTCAACAAAATCTTCTTCTTTAACGTTAGTGGCTGATTTACCTTTACCTCCGCGATGTTGTGCTTGGTATAAAGCAACGGGTTGTGATTTAACATAACCTTCATGGGATAACGTAACAACAACCGCTTCATCAGGCACTAAATCTTCTAAACAAAAATCACCTTCGCTATCGATAATTTGAGTGCGGCGTTCATCACCAAATTGTGTTTTAATTTGCTCTAGTTCTTCACGAATCACTTGCATTAAACGCGTTGAACTTGCCAAAATTTCACTTAAATCTGCAATCAGCTTTTGCAATTCATGATGCTCTGCTGTGATTTTATCTTGCTCTAATCCCGTTAATCGATGCAAACGCATATCTAATATCGATTGCGCTTGTTCAGGTGATAGGTAATAACCTTCTTTACCCAAACCATAAACGGATTCTGCAGTTGCATGCGTTAAAATAGTCACTGCATCGGTAGGCTGCCATGCACGTTTTAATAATTGAACTTTTGCCTCAGCAGAGTCTTTCGCTTTTTTAATAACAGCGATCATTTCATCGATATTCGTCAATGCAACAGACAAACCTTCTAGAATATGAGCGCGTTCATTGGCTTTACGTAAATCAAACATGCATCGACGAGTAACTACTTCACGTCGATGACGTAAGAAAGCTTGCAACAGTTCTTTAATATTAAATATTTTTGGTTGCCCATCAATCAAGGCGACCATGTTAATGCCGAACACACTTTGTAATTGTGTTTGGACGAACAAATTATTCATCATGACATCGACATTTTCGTTACGGCGTAATTCAATCACCATACGCATGCCTTGTTTGTCAGACTCGTCACGCAAGCCAGTAATGCCTTCAATTTTCTTTTCTTTGACTAGTTCAGCAATACGTTCAATCAAACGTGCTTTATTGACTTGATAAGGCAACTCAGTCACGATAATTTTTTCTTTACCTGACTTTTCATCGGATTCAACGTGTGTTTTTGCCCGCACTGAAATACGACCACGCCCAGTACGATAAGCTTCAAGAATACCCGCGCGACCATGAATGATGCCTGCTGTAGGAAAATCAGGGCCAGGAATATGGTGCATAATATCCTGAATAGTGATCTCAGGATTATCAATCATGGCAAAACAAGCATTAATTACTTCAGTTAAATTATGAGGCGGAATATTCGTTGCCATACCGACTGCAATACCTGAAGAGCCATTCACTAAAAGATGCGGTATTTGCGTAGGCAATACGACAGGAATCATTTCTGTTTCGTCGTAGTTTGGCTCAAAATCAACTGTTTCTTTTTCAAGATCTGCCAACATTGCATGCGCAAAGCGTGACATACGCACTTCGGTATATCGCATAGCAGCTGCTGAATCGCCATCCACCGATCCAAAGTTCCCCTGACCATCCACCATCAGATAACGCATGCTAAAAGGCTGCGCCATGCGGACAATAGTATCATAAATTGCCATTTCACCATGGGGATGATATTTACCAATGACGTCACCCACGATACGAGCCGCTTTTTTATGAGGCTTGTTCCAATCATTGCCCAGCTCATGCATCGCAAACAAGACACGTCGATGAACAGGCTTTAAACCATCACGCACATCTGGCAATGCCCGACCTACAATAACGCTCATGGCATAAGCAAGATAGGACTGTTTAAGCTCATCTTCCAAATTTACTTTTCGTATTTCTTTAGCGAATGGGGTATCCATAGGTCTCTGCTATATAAATGAACATTTTAGTCAATTCGAATGGCAGAATTGTAGCATTTTTATCAAGATTTCTATAGAAGTTTTTGCAAAAAATATCGAAAGAATTGCTCTGCTTTAACACTCACTGCTACACTTTTATGCCACACAACAACTGAAAAACTTTTATTATTATTTGAGATGTTTTTTGGCAAAAATGGGGATAGTTCTTTTCATAAACCCTTCAAACAATGGCACGGTAAAAGCAGTATCTCCATGTTTTGGGCTATAAATCATACCTTTTTTGATAAGGTTGTTTCTGAGTGGAGCAGCATTTTGAACATCTAATCCTAATTCTTCAGCCACATCTCCAGACCTCTGAGGCGCCGATCCAAGCTCAGCAAGAGCTCTGAGATACTCCTTCTCTCTAGGAGTTAGACGATCGAATCTGACTCGAAAAAAATTCTGGTCCAATCTTTGAATTGATGCATCTGTCGCGCTTTTTGCCACAGCAATATCAATAAGAGATTTCTGAGCAATATTCCAAGCTTGATAGCCCCACTCTTGTAAAAAATAAGGATAGCCCTCTGTTACATTAATAATTTCATTCAACGCTTCATCAGTAAAAGAAACATTTTCTCTTTTAACCGGAGCCTGCAATGCTTGTTTTGCATCTTCTTTTTTTAATGGGCCTAGCTCTGGATAATCAAAAAGGCGCTCTGCATAAGATTTTGCACGCCCCGCTTTACCAACCAATTGTGGCAAACCAGCGCCAATAAGTACAACTGGAAGAGATTTTTGTGTGATCCTATGAATAGCCATAATAAGAGAGCTTAGCTCTTGCTCAGTCAAATATTGAAGCTCATCAATAACAATTGCCACTGATGTATTTCGATCTTTTGCTGCCTCACCTAACGATATAAAAACCTGAGCAAGATCAGACTCCAAATCACCACTATCCGCAATTCCTCTTTCAGGTTCAACACCCATTCCAAAATCAATTTCTTGAATTTTAATATTTAATTTAATGCTAGATACAAAGCTCTTCAATACTCGAAATGCTTTCTTTACTTTTTCACTGATTTTTTTATCAGCATCCAAAATAAAAAGAACGCGTCGCAGCTCTGGAAGAAGTAGCTCAGGAAGTGATTTTTTTTCATGCGCCTCTATAAATGCTGCTTGGTAACCTTCGTTTTCCGCGAGCTTAGAAATTTCATGCAGCAATACAGTTTTACCAGTACCTCGTAGCCCGATAATCATCATACTTTTCTCGGCCCTACCTCTTTTTACCCGAGCCAAGGTCATCATTGCTTGGTTTAAGATATCATTTCTACCTGCTAACTCAGGAGGCGGACTGCCTGCTCCTGGCGAAAATGGATTTTGGAGAGGATCCATATATAACAACCTTATTTAATATTATCAATGTTATATCCG
>DHJK01000169.1:4881-39696 GCA_002404295.1 Legionellales bacterium UBA4722 | reverse complement strand
TATTCAGCGATTTCCACTGGCCCAATCGTGATCGTGCCCGCCGTGCGTGCCCGTCTTTTCTTATCACTCGCACATGTAATTGAAATAGGCAAGAAAAGACGGGCACGCACGCGGGCACGGGCACGTTCACGATTGGGCCGGTGGAAATCGCTGAATAATTACATTTATTCTTCCAATATTTTTTCTGACGTGTACACTGCCTAATTGAAAGACCAACCTTCAGAGACTACTAGGCAATGAAAAACCTACTGCCCTATTTAGACCGTTTTTTTAAGATCCCCCAACATAACAGCTCCGTGCGCACTGAAGTTCTGGCAGGTATTACTACATTCTTAACCATGGCATACATCTTATTCGCCTCCCCAGCCATCTTAGCCAGCGCAGGCATGGATACCCAGTCTGTTTTTATTGCTACCTGCTTAGTCACAGCCATCGGCAGCTTACTCATCGGTGTACTTTCAAACTACCCCATAACCTTAGCCCCCGGCATGGCACTCAATGTTTATTTTTCTTATACCATCGTCCAAAGCTTAGGCTACTCTTGGCAAAGCGCACTAGGCGCAGTCTTTATCGCCGGCGTGTTATTTTTAATCATGAGCGTAACTAATATACGTAAACTCATTCTCCAATCACTGCCAGAAGGCTTATGCATCGCCGTAGCCGCAGGATTAGGTATATTTATTGCCCTCATTGCGTTGAAGACAGCTGGCATCGTCGTAGCCAATCCTAAAACGATGGTTGCACTGGGTCACATTGGTTCATGGCAAGGTTTATTATTTTTATTTGGGTTCTGTTTTATCACTATACTAGAATATTATAAGGTCCCCGGCTCTATTGTAATTAGCATCTTGGCTACAACCCTGCTCAGCATTCTGTTTAAGATCAGTGAATTTCACGGCATTATTTCACTCCCACCCGCTCACAATGCAGGATTCTTAGCGTTTGATCTCAGTCATTTATGGAATCAACAAGGCATTGCGGTTATTTTAACCTTTCTAATTGTCGCTTTATTCGACAGCACGGGCACACTCGTAGGTCTGTTACAGTTTTCTGGTCTTTCCAAAGATACGCAAAAAACAAAACGTTTATCCAGCGCACTGGCTGCAGAAAGTATTGCAACCATCACGGGTGCACTATTAGGCACATCCAGTACCAGCCCTTATATTGAAAGCTCTGCAGGCATTAAAGCGGGTGGCCGCACCGGTTTAACCGCAGTCACCGTCGCCCTACTTTTCCTCTGCGCTATATTCTTTTCACCTCTCGCACAAACAATCCCCACCTATGCCACCTCCTCAGCCCTTTTGTTTATTGCATGCTTGATGATGAGAAATGTGACAAGCATAGATTGGAATGACCTGACTGAAAGCATCCCCAGTTTGCTTACCGCACTCATGATCCCCTTCACTTTTTCCATCGCAGATGGTTTTGGTGTTGGTATTATTTCTTACGTAATTCTTAAAATTTGTTGCAAAAAAATACAAGATCTCAATCCCATGCTCGTTGTTCTCGCCCTTATTTTTATAGGCTATTTTATCTATATTGCACATTCTTAATTCATACTAAGCTGAGTCCAAAATGCACATATAGAATACTCATGTCTAAGTAATTTACATTACAGTTCTTCGATGATACAATCTTCTCGATTTTTATTTTTTTTAATACAAAAGTGAGGAAATATGTTTACAACAAAAATGACTAAAATCGGTGCGGCAATTGCTTCATCATTCATTATCGTTTCAGTAGCTAATGCTGCAACACCTGGTGCGTATGCTGGTATTGGTTTAGGTGCAAGCAATATTAATGCTTCGCTTAAGAGCGATAATAGCGACCCTGTTTTCCCAATAAATATGAAAACAACAAGCGGCGGCGTAGGCGGTAAATTGTTTGGCGGTTATAACTTCAACCAATATTTTGGTCTTGAAGGTAATTTTGCAACATATGCTCCTACCAAAAACACACAAACTGTGTTAGGCGCAAACCTGGGCACAATTAAATACTCGATGCAAGCAGTGAGCTTGGTTGGTAAAGCCTATTTTCCTATTCAGCAAACATTCAACCTGTACGCATTAGGTGGTGTTTCTGAAGTTTATAGCACAGTGAAAGCAAGCGGCAACTCTGTCGATATCACCACAAACAACGGCAATGATGAGTTTATTGGTGGAGGAATTACATCTACAACCAAAACTCATAAACTACGCCCAGTTTACGGCGTTGGCGCAAGCTATGATGTGAACTCTCACGTGAATGCAGGATTGGAATTCTCCCATATTCAAGGCAGTGGAAACATCAACAACAGCTTGAAAGCTATTCCAAGCGCTAACATGTTGACATTAAATGGTGCTTATAACTTCGGTTAATAGTTACCTTGTCTATTGCCACCTTGGGCGATCGCTTCGGGTGGCAGTATTTTAAAGAACATTCCACTCATACTTAACAAATCCCCAAAACAATCTTTAGTTTTTCAAGCTTATCTGTAAAAAAATCAACTCCCCACAAAGCTAATGCTTTTTTATCTTGCATGTTCAGAAATGGCGAAACATCGCTTGATGCTTTACTCCAATCAATACTATTAATTTTTTGCTGCATGGCTTCAATAAACCACTCAGGTGTTACAATCTGCTCCTGCTTAGCCCAAGGTCCTTGCTGATAAAGAGCATTTGAAAGAAAAATAAAATTGGGAACAACTTTTTTGGCTACGTACCAGGTGAAATCGTACCAATCACGACCTTTAATATATTCACGACACAACAATGCATGGCATTTCCCTGCAAAGCTACTACCAAGGTCTTGTGCAACAATAGAATAATCTAAAGGAAACTCTAGAAATTTGATCTCCAGATTAGAGCCCAGAGGAGGGTTTGTATCAATTTCAAATTTTATTGCCAGTTTCTTTTCAGGGTAATGAACAAACGATAAGTTAATCATTTTTCCAATCGAATTGTCTTTTAAAAACATTTTCTTGATTGTATTATTAACACGACTTTTATCAATAATTTCAGGACGAACACCATATTGTTTGCAAGTAGAACTGATTGCATCCATATAAGGTTCCCAATTAAAATCAGGATTTGGATTTTTTAATAAAAAATCCAAATCTTCTGAGAAACGTGGAAGGCCATATAAAATCCGAAGCGCTGATCCGCCATGAAAAATAGCTTCCTTAAAAAAATTAGCATTTGCCAGTCCATAAAGAGCAATTTCTTGCAAAATTTCTTTGAGTGCATGCTCTTCATCCTCAATTGTATTAAGAGCATACGCTTCAAGTCTTGCATCAATGATATTAGCAATCATGACTTGTTAATTTCCTTCTTAAGATTATCTAAAAAATTCAACACACGTTTAGAGCGATATACCCTTTTTATTTCAATAAAGTGGTCAGGGTTAATTTGCATCAGTTGTTCGATTTCAATACGTAGACTATCTGTTAAATAGCCAATACCTTGCCAATCTATTTTTTTTATATAGACATAATCAGCCAATGCTCGCAATGGCGATGCTAGCAAAAAAGGTTCGCCTGCAATTTCTTCCATACGAGTGACGTCAGTGAAAAACTCATATTCGTTAACAGGCAGTTGATAAAAAGTAAATTCCCCAAAAGACGTTAGAAATTTTTTAGTGCGGCCACAAGCTAGCACACTTGTGACTGTTGTAACATGCTCTGGAATCCAGCCATAAAAAGACAATGCACTCTCTAGAGAGATGTAACTATGAGGCACGATGCGACTAGCAAGAAAAAATTTGCTGAGCTTTTTTTGACGATACCTGTCGGCAAGCAAATAAAGACCCCTGCGAATTTGAATGATTTCTTCTTTTTTTAAGGCCTTATTAACCATTCCGTAACGGACGGCGGGAGTCCCGTCTAATAAGTTATTGAGATCAACATCGGTAAGAATATGATCAGCAAAGCCTGCTTCAATGATTTTATCTTTGAGAGTAGTCATATTCCATATTTTAGCAAGAAACTTCCTATTATGGCAAGTTTCTTGCTGAAAATTACTTTAGAGAATAATGCCCGCAGAGGTTGGCGGGCACGACAAAGACAGAGCAATACGCTGAATAATTTCTCTAAATTGCACTCAGTAATTTCTGATGAATCCCACCGAATCCTGAATTACTCATCACTACCACATGATCACCTGGTTTTAACTGCTGAGTCAGCCCTGTCACTAAACTATCCACGTTATCAAACAAAGCTGTTGGCTGCGCAAAATCCTTTAATATTTTTTCTAACCCCCACGTATCCTGCTCAGGACGTTTACATATCACAATATCTGCCGCATCCAATGAATTTTTAATCGTGTCTTTATGCACGCCGGTACGCATGGTGTAAGAACCAAATTCCAACACAACAACCAATCGAGCATCGCCAATCTTTGCTCGCAATCCTGCCAATGTAGTCGAAATCGCGGTGGGATGATGAGCAAAATCATCATATATAGTGATACCTGCTTTTTCCCCTTTCACTTCCATACGTCTTTTTACATTTTTAAAGTAAGGCAATGCTTCTAAGGCCTGATCGATCGCCACCCCCGCATGATGCGCTGCCGCAATCGAAGCCAAGGCATTTTCTACATTATGCCTGCCTAATAAACTCCAACTCACTTCACCCACATCCACACCCTTATGTTTCACTGAAAAATAACTACCGTCAGTTTTAAGCATTTCTGCCTGCCAAACTCCTTCTTTCCCACCAAACGTAATCACAGGCGTCCAACAACCTTTATCCAAGGTGGCTTGTAAATTCACATCCTCCGCATGCCGCACAATCAATCCATTACCCGGCACCGTACGTACTAAATAATGAAACTGCTGCTTAATCGCCTCTAAATCAGGAAAAATATCCGCATGATCAAACTCAAGATTATTTAAAATTAATGTTTTTGGGTGATAATGAATAAATTTCGAACGTTTATCAAAAAACGCGCTGTCATACTCATCCGCTTCAATCACAAAATGCGACCCCGCGCCCATACGAGCGGAAACACCAAAATTCTCCGGGACTCCACCAATCAAAAACCCAGGTGATTGTTTGGCATATTCCAAAATCCAAGCCAACATACTCGTTGTTGTCGTTTTACCATGCGTACCCGAAACCGCCAGCACCCAACGATCACGTAAAATGGTTTCAGCCAACCATTGCGGCCCTGATACATAAGGCAGATTTTTTTCTAAGACATACTCCATCGCAGGATTACCGCGCTTAATCACATTACCTACGATCACACAATCCACTGTTGAATCAATGTGTTGCGCATCAAACCCATTAAATAGTTGAATACCTTGCGCTTCCAATTGCGTACTCATCGGTGGATAAACATTCTGGTCAGAACCCACCACATCATGTCCTGCTTGCTTCGCAATTTGAGCTACGCCCGCCATAAAAGTGCCGCAAATACCTAAAATATGAATACGCATAGATTACTCCTGACCAAAGTTATAAGAGTGTGATACTATTACCTCAGTTTTATCCGAGTGTAGAAGGCGTTACTATAAACACCCAAAGGATGGGAAAGCAAGGATGAATACCGATACCACACAAGCATTGTTCGACGCTATTCCGGAAAGCGCTGTATTGCTAGATCGGACTGGACGTATCCTTGACTGGAACCAAGGAGCCACTTCTTTATTTGGATATTACAAAAAAGAAGTCCTGGGTAAATCGCTCAATTTAATTTATGAACAAAATCATCCTTTCCCTAAAATTATTCAAGAAACCTTACCCCAACAAAAAAAATGGATGACAGAAACACGGTACATCCGTAAAAATGGTATTAAAGGTCTTTGTAAAACCTCCGCTAGTTTAATCAATCCTGCTTCTCAGCATAAAGCGGCTGCGATCATTACCCATCAAGATATTTTAACTTATAAAACGATAGAAACGGATTTAAATAATACCCTTGGAAAACTCAACCGTCAGCTACAAGAACAACTAGAGTACTACTACACAACTAATCATTTATTATTGAAATCATTACAAATACTAGAAAACAATGAAAAAACCTTACATGAAAATAAATTGCTATTCGATTTATTAGTGGAAAACACAACTGACGTTATTTCTCGCCACACACCCGACGGCACCTATCTTTATGCCTCCCCCTCCGCTAAAACACTTTTTGGCTACAAACCTGAAGAATTATTGAATCGTAGCTTATATAAATTTATTCATTACGATGACATAAAAAAATTAAAAAAGATTTTTAACCGACGCAAAGAAGATACCAATCATCAAGTTGTTTCATATCGACTAAGGCGAAAAGAAGGTGATTATCGCTGGTTCGAAAGCAATATTCGCACACTTTATGATGAAAAAACAAGAACCATTCGTGAAATCCAGGCTGCATCTCGTGATGTCACTGATCGTATTCTTGATAAACGAGCCCGTTTGCGCGGTCAACAACTAGCACATGTTTCCCGCTTAAGCAGCATGGAAGAAATGGCTTCTGGCATGGCACATGAAATTAGCCAACCCCTTTCCGCCATCATCAACTATACACAAGGCTGTGTGCGCTATTTAGAAAACAAACAACACGACCCAACGCAATTAACCGAAATAATGAAAAAAGCGGTTATTCAAGCGCAACGAGCGGGTGAAGTCATTCATCGTTTGAAAAATTTCTTTTGCAAAGGCCAGTTACTTAAAACTCCCTGCAAAATTAATAGCTTGATTCGTGAAACCGTCACACTCATTCGTAATGACATCAATACGGCAAAAGTTAAAATTGAGTTTGATTTTTGTAAAAACGTACAACTGATTTATGCTGACATCATTCAGCTACAACAAGTATTATTAAATCTTATTCAAAACGCTATGGATGCTATGCAGGAAGTGGATCCCAAATTAAGAAGAATAAATATTCAAACAAAAGCATTGGATGCGCACTCCATTGAAATTACGTTACATGATACAGGTCCTGGTTTTTCAAAGGACATGATTCATAAAGTGTTTGCACCTTTTTTCACAACTAAAGCACATGGCCGCGGCATGGGACTCGCGATCTGCCGTTCTATTATTGAAGCACACGGCGGACAATTTACAATTAACCCTAATACAAATAATCACAGCTGGATACGTTTTATTTTGCCAATTAACTAAAAATATTAACCAGGAGAATCCTATGTCAATGGATGCAATTGTTTATGTAGTAGATGATGATGCAGCAATGGTAGAGTCATTATCATGGATTATTGAATCAGTCGGTTTGAAAGCTAAAATTTTTACGCAAGCACAAGATTTTTTAGATGCTTACAAACCAGAGCAACATGGCTGCCTGTTACTGGATGTGCGCATGCCCGGTATGAGCGGTCCCGAATTACAAAGTAAATTACTCGCCCTCAGTGCAACACTACCTATTATTTTTATTAGTGGTCATGCAGACGTACCACTAGCAGTACGTGTTATGAAAGCAGGTGCTGTGGATTTTTTAACAAAACCGTTTAATGACCAAGTGTTATTAGAAAGTATCAACAGAGCATTACGTTTTGACAAAACAAATCGTGAAAAACAACAAGAGAATGCGCAAGCTGAAGCAAAATTTGCCCTACTATCGCCACGCGAAATACAAGTACTGCAAGGCATCGTTGCAGGCAAGCAAAACAAGGTTATTTCCTCGGAACTTATGATTTCACTTAAAACGGTAGAAGCACACCGTGCAAGTGTCATGAAGAAAATGAGCGTCAGATCTGTGCCCGAATTAGTCAAACTCGTACTAACCAATGGTGTGCAGGAACCTGCCACTCAAGAGTAGGTATTAGCCAAAAATCGCAAACCATGCCCTTTTATAGCATATCACCCTAAATCCGTAGGGAGAAACCCTCAACTTCCACAGGGAGACTGAGCATACTCCCATTGGTTTTCGCTAATTTCCCTAAGTGAATAATCATGAGATGATGGCGATCCGCTGTTAGAAAAACATTAGGAAATGACTAACAACGGGTAGTAGTACACCGAATACATGTTAGGGAGAATGACCATGGATGCGCTGAGAAATGTTTTATTAGTTACGAATGCAACGACGGACGATGAGATTGCACAAATCAAACAAATCATCGCGCGCGTTAAACAACCCCATTTAGCAATCAGGCTCAGCCTGGTGCATGTGATACCTACATTACCTACTTGCTACTTCAACATCCCTTCGATGGTGGTATTGGCTGAACGTTACTATGATGAAGCGAAGCAATCTTTAGCTTACGTGGGTGATTTTTTAGATATTCCACAAAGGGACCAATGGTTAATTACCGGTCGTGCTCGGTCTGAAGTATTACGCTTAGCTAGCCAATTAAATACGCATTTCATCTTAGCTAGCAGCACTACGATTCCAGAGTTACATAAATCCTATATGTTTAGCAGAAGAGTGGCAAATCCTACGCCTATTAGAACAATTGCCCAAGCTAGTTTGCTTGATGGTACTCATCAATAAATCCAACCAGTTTACGTCCAACACTCAGTCCACAGGGAAGGGTTTCCTTCTCTGGGGAATGAGACAATTTGAATTTGCTGAAAGCAAAAGAGGGGGCAGAGGCTGCGATTTAGTTAAGAGGACATGGGGTTAATGCTGGCTCAAAACACAACATCCCTGTCGTTTGTGTTGCCATCCATGGCAACGATTCGCCTGCATTAACCCCATGTCCTCTTAACTAAATCGCAGAAGTTTTGCCGGGGGCGAGAGTGGATAGGTATTAGGGCCACTCTCGACGTCTCTTTGAATATCTAGGGCATTTTTCTATTCTAATAGTCAGAGTAATTTGCTGAATTCGTTGGTACCCCTTGATCTAGGCTCAATAACCAAGATATAGTTCTGGCCATCTTAATATGGAGTTTAAAAAACACATGAACGTCTATAATGCCCTCTACGCCCAATCAGGTGGCGTTACTTCCGTGATCAATGCTTCAGCTTGTGGCGTGATCCAAACTGCCAGAAAACACCCCAACCAAATTGGTAAAGTTTTGGCCGCACGCAATGGTATTATTGGCGCCCTCACTGAAGATTTAATTGATACCAGTTTTGAAACTGACGCAGATATTGCTGCATTGCGTCATACGCCTGCTGGTGCATTTGGTTCTTGCCGTCATAAGCTCGGCTCACTGGAAAAAAATCGTGCTCAATATGAACGATTAATTGAAGTGTTTTCTGCGCATAATATTCGTTACTTTTTTTATAATGGTGGTGGTGATTCTCAGGATACGGCTTACAAAGTTTCACAAATCAGTCAGGCCTTGGGCTACCCTATTACGTGTATTGGTATACCTAAAACTGTAGATAATGATTTACCGTTTACTGATAATTCCCCTGGTTTTGGTTCAGTTGCAAAATATGTTGCTGTGTCAATCAAGGAAGCCAGTTTAGATGTGGCTTCTATGGCATTAACATCCACCAAAGTATTTATTTTGGAAGTGATGGGACGTCATGCAGGTTGGATTGCAGCCGCGGGTGGACTGGCTGCGGAAAAAGAAGGTGATGCACCGCATATTATTTTATTTCCAGAAATTGCTTTTGATTCAGATGCTTTTTTAAAGCGGGTTGCTGACTGTATTAAAAAATATGGATTTTGCTCGATCGTGGCATCGGAAGGATTACATAATCAAGATGGTACTTTTGTGTCTGAATCCGGTTTAGTGGATGCGTTTGGTCATAAGCAATTAGGCGGTGTTGCGCCGATGCTTGCTAATCTCATCAAAGAAAAACTAGGGCTAAAATACCATTGGGCACTTGCTGATTATTTGCAACGTTCTGCACGACATATTGCGTCTAAAACAGATGTGGAACAAGCTTATGCTTTAGGTAGAGCTGCTGTTGAGCTTGCTTTATCGGGTAAAAATGCGACTATGCCTATTATTGTGCGCGACTCTAATCATCCGTATCGCTGGTCTATAAGCGATGCACCGCTTGAAAAAGTGGCGAATGTAGAAGTCAAAATGCCGCGCGATTATATTAGTGAAGATGGATTTGGCATTACAGAAAAATGTCGTCATTATTTAGCGCCATTGATTGAGGGAGAAGATTATCCGCCTTATAAAAATGGTTTGCCGTATTATGTGAACTTGCAAAATAAAGCAGTTGAGAAAAAATTGGAAACTGTGTTTCAAATTTAGGCGTCAGGTTGCTTAGAACATTCCTTCCCCCTCCGGGGGAAGGTTAGGAAGGGGGAATATTTCATTCCACCTTCTTTCTCTCGCGGTTCCGCTAAAAAAAGAAGGGAGCTTTTTATATTCCCCCTTCCCTTCCTTCCCCCGGAGGGGGAAGGGGCTTACTAAGCAATATAATGAATGAGTGAGTTATGAATCAATTACCTAACATAAAAAACATTATTGCAATTGCATCCGGTAAAGGTGGCGTAGGAAAATCAACGACAGCTGTTAATTTAGCTTTAGCTTTTTCGAAAGAAGGTGCGCGCACCGGCATTTTAGATGCGGATATCTACGGCCCAAGCCAACCTTTGATGCTAGGTGTGACTACTCGCCCCGAGATCAAAGATAAAAAAACCATGTTTCCTGTGATGGCGCATGGCATTCAATCGATGTCTATTGGTTACTTGATTGATGACACATCGCCGATGGCTTGGCGTGGCCCCATGGTCAGCATGGCATTGCTACAATTACTGAATGACACGAAATGGGATGATTTAGAATATTTAGTCATTGATTTACCGCCGGGGACGGGCGATATCCAACTGACTTTAACTCAAAAAATTCCTGTATCGGGTGCGGTCATTGTTACAACGCCTCAAGACATAGCCTTGCTAGATGCCCGACGTGCTTATGAAATGTTTCGTAAAGTGAATGTACCGGTGTTGGGGATTATTGAAAACATGAGCATCCATATTTGCTCTCAATGCGGTCATCAAGAATCCATTTTTGGAACGGGCGGTGGCGCGCAGATGGCAGAACGCTATGCAATCGAATTATTAGGCCAATTACCGTTGGATATTCATATTCGTGAACACGCAGACAGTGGGAAACCCACCGTGATTGCGGATCCTGACAGCGCAAATGCACTTCTTTACCGGGATATAGCCAAACGCATTATGGCGAAACTCGCCTTGCAAGGTCAGAATGAATCAGGTAAGTTTCCTACCATTGTGATTAAAAACGACTAGGGAGTAGCAACCTATGAGCATTAAAGCCGATAAATGGATTCGCCGCATGGCGGAAGAATACAATATGATTTCTCCTTTTGAACCTCAGCAATTGCGCACAGGTCCCCAAGGTAAAATCATTTCCCACGGCACCTCAAGCTACGGCTACGATATTCGCTGCGCCCCTGAGTTCAAAATTTTTACTAATATTAACTCAGCTATCGTCGATCCCAAAAATTTCTCTGAACACAGCTTTGTGGATGTTAACTCTGATGTGTGCATAATTCCTCCTAACTCGTTTGCATTAGCGCGCAGTATTGAATATTTTCGTATTCCTCGAAATATTCTGGTGCTATGTGTAGGCAAGTCTACTTATGCCCGATGCGGTATTATCGTTAATGTCACACCGCTTGAGCCTGAGTGGGAAGGACATATTACGTTGGAGTTTTCTAATACGACGACTTTGCCTGCCAAAATTTATGCGAATGAAGGGGTGGCACAGTTGTTGTTTCTTGAGTCGGATGAGGCGTGTGAGACTTCTTACAAAGATCGACAAGGGAAATATCAAGGTCAAGAAGGGGTTACGTTACCGATTGCTTAACGTCTTCAATTCCAACCTCTTGAAATTGCTAGCATTTAATTTCATGTGTGCATAGAAAAAAAACAACCAAAATATTATTGTACATTATTTAATTGATTTTTTTCATAACCCCTGTAGAATTCTCCGCTTCATTCACACATTCCGGAGAAAATGATGAAAAAATCACTCATTACATGCGGTCTAACAGCGCTGGCATTAGTTTGTTCAGCTGTTTATGCCGATCAATCCATAACAGATGCATCTGCAACAATATCACCTAATCAGTGCCCACCTCTGAGCGCGTTCTCTCATAAAAAATTCAATGGTCATTGGGAAATACAAGATGAGTACAAAAAATTAGGGTGGTATGTATCAAATACTACAGTATCTGATACCGTATTGATCTCCTCTTTAGTTAGTGACACTGTCTTTTGGGCAAATATTAAATCATTTCCAGACCAAAATGACAAAGATCATTGGTATGCGGTTTGTACGTATGACCTCAGTGCTTCTACTGGGGGGAGTGCATTTCCTAGTAAGCTCATTGTGGCCAACAATAAATTTTTAACGGGTACTCCAACATCATTACCGAAATCTAACTTTTATACTGGTGAAAATATAGACGGATATGAATGTAATACTTGGGCGGGCAATTTACAGAATTGCTCCTGGGATAGTATGGCAAAGTAAATTTTTTCATTATTAAATTAAGCAGAAACTCTTCTTAATATTTTATGAATAGGCGGTGCATTAAATAATCACCGCCTTTTTTATTTCTAGCTTTAATTTTTTTAGAAAACATTACACTTTATCAAATGATGACGCATCCAGCAGGGCGATATGAAAATACTAAATTTATACAAGCAACTTTATTTCCAGGTCATTGTAAGCATCCTCATTGGAATCTTGTTAGGCCATTTTTATCCAGACTTTGCTTCAAAGATGAAACCGCTGGGTGATGGGTTTATTAAATTAATTCGTACAACAATACCATTAATCATTTTCACAACGGTCGTCAGTGGTATTTATAGCCTGAAAAATTTAAGAGAAGCAGGTCGTATTGGAATCAAAGCAATTATTTATTTTGAAATAATGACAACATTTGCGATGCTTTTAGGCCTTGTTGTAGTCAATTATTTTCAGCCTGGCGCTAATCTAAATATCAATATTCATGACTTGGATACCACAAAGATTGCGAGTTTTGTAGATAAAACCACTTCATTTGATCTCACCACATTTATATTGAATATCATCCCAAACACATTGATAAGCGCTTTTACTCAAGGAGATTCTTTACAAGTTTTATTTGTTTCTATTCTTTTTGGATTTGCTTTATTACAAGCGGGTGATAAAGGTAAACCGATTATAGGGGCCATAGAAAATTTTTCTCAAATTTTATTTTCTGTCATTAAATGGATTATGAAAATAGCCCCAATTGGTGCTTTTGGCGCTATGTCTTATACTATAGGCACTTATGGAATACATTCATTGACTGCGCTTAGCAAGTTATTAGGCTGCTTTTATCTTACCTGTTTCTTTTTTATATTTATCGTCTTAGGCTTGATAGCTAAATTAGCTAATTTTAGCCTCTTAGATTTTTTAAAATACATCAAAGAAGAACTGTTTATTGTGTTAGGTACAGCTACAACAGAAACAGTTTTACCCAGCATGATTAACAAACTTAAGGATAAGGGATGCAGTAAATCAGTCGCTGCTTTTGTATTGCCAGCCGGTTATGCTTTTAACCTTGATGGCATGTCTATCTACTTAACGATGTTTTTTATGTTCATTGCTCAAGCATTTCATCTTGATATTAGCTTCCCACAACAAATAATAATGATTGTGACTTTCATGTTAATGTCCAAAGGCGCAGCCAATGTCACAGGTGGAGGCTTCATTGTTCTAGCTACAGTCATATCGAGTACACATACAATACCGGTTGAAGGGCTGGTTCTATTATTAGGCGTTGATAGATTTATGTCTGAAGCTCGTTCGATAACCAACTTGATAGGGAATGGCGTTGCAACAATGGTCATATCTAGATGGGAAGGTAATTTGAATATTGCCAAAGAAAAGTTAGGCATGATAAACGTAATAGCTCAGCCCACCGTCGTCATTGCAAGTGTGAGCGAAGCAACCTAGCTCTAATCAGCTCTGAAAAAACAGGGTTGCTTCACCCACGCTGCGCTCTGGGTCGCAATAACGGCGGTAGTGTGTAAGCTATTACCTATAAACAGATTAAGTGGCATATTGTAAAAAAAGACGGGCACGCACGCGGGCACGTTCATGGGCACGATTAAAGCAATACAGATTATTCTTCACCCTCATCCGCATCGCCACCTGATGTCTCCGTCAATGGAATATGTCGGCTTCCATTCACTTGTTCACGTAATTCTTTACCAGGTTTAAAATGAACTGCGTGTTTCGGCTCTGTCACCAGTTTTTCACCGGTTTTAGGATTATGCGCTCTACGAGGTGGGCGGTAATGAAGGCAGAAGCTGCCGAAACCACGGATTTCTATACGTCCGCCTTCGCTGAGTACATCACCCATCTTTGTCACGATATGGTTAATGCTTAATGCAATGTCTCTCTCAGGAAGATAAGATAGTTTTTTACTAATTTCCGCGATCAATTGTGATTTAATTAGCATGTTTTTCAGCAGTAGCGCTGCCTCCGTTTGGTTAAATGTTACAGACACCCGCCTTTAAAAAAATTATATCCCTTTGAACAATATAGTATATCTTTAAAAATAAATCCAGAAGATAGAGTGCCACTTAGGGTAAACCTATGCCAAAGTGGAACATTATCGTGTAATATATATCTCTAACTTGACAGTAGGGTTTCTATGCGCACAGCTTGGGTTTTTGCATTAAGTATTGTTGTCTTCTTTATGACAACGTCAGCACTGGCAATAAAAGTGGATTCGCTTTATAAAAGTACGGCGCCTGTCACTACGCAAGCGACGGCGGAGCGTAATCAGGCGACTCGACAAGCGCTAGAGCAAGTTATGATTAAGGTTAGCGGGGATGCTCAAATTTTAAATAATCCTAAGTTGAAATCAAACTTAAGCGCTGCAGATACACTGATTCAACAATTTAGTTACACCACCCTGCCACCAGGCAAAAGCACAACGCCCTATTTGTTAGAAGTACAATTTGATCCCACAGGGGTAAACCAATGGCTGCGTGATGCAGGAGCCGCTATTTGGGGTCAGAACCGTCCTCTCGTTATCGCTTGGATTGTTTACGAAGGATCTGGACATCCTGCAGAAATAATTAGCAGTGATTCAATCAGTGATATTAGTACATTATTAAAACAAAATGCAGAAAAACGTGGATTACCTTTAGTGCTACCCGTTATGGATATGACTGAAATCAATCAAATTACGCCCAAAGATGTCACGGACATGACGATATCCAAATTAACGGATGCAGCAAAACGTTATGTCAGCGATGCTGTTTTAATAGGACATATCACTCAAGATAGTAATGGTCTTGCTTCACAATGGAAGCTGGTACTTGGCGATCACCAATGGGATTGGAACCTTGCAGGAAAAAGTATAATAGATATAGCACCTACCCTCATTAACAATATAACAAACACACTGGCCACGCGTTTTGCGGTCGTGACCACCAACACCATTCAAAAAGACTTAGCATTGAAAGTAACGGGCATTACGCACTATCGTGATTTTGCACAGCTAACACGTTACCTTAATCATTTAACGCCTGTCGCCAATGTAGAGATTACTAAGATATTGTCCGACAATGACGTTATACTGAAAGTGAGCTTACGCAGCACTCAGGAATCTTTTGTTCAAGCCCTAGCCTTGGGTAAAAAACTGACGCCCGCACCTATTACCAATGCAGCTGATACGATGGTGGTCTATCAATGGAATCCTTAACAATACATACATGGAATAAATTCTATCTTTTTTTAACTGTCCTTTTTTTAGGGTGGTTACTCTATTTGCTGGCACCCATCTTAACGCCTTTCTTAATGGGAGCGTTGCTGGCGTACTTAGTTGACCCCTTGGTTACACAACTGATGCGCTTACATTTGCCGCGTTTACTCAGTGTCATTATCATCTTTTCTTTGCTGTTTTTTGTCATTGTACTACTCGTTATATTTCTTATACCTGTGATTCAAACACAGCTTGAAAATTTATCAGATGCCCTTCCAGACATGCTTGATTGGATACAAGTCACTGGAATACCTTGGTTGTCAGAGCAACTCGGTATTCATGAGCCAAGCATGAACACTCTTAAAACGTCACTCGTCGAGCACTTAACAAAATCGGGAGACAACACAGCGAGTAAATTCTTTAATACTGTCTTGCACTCTGGTTTCGTTCTCGTGGAATGGCTTATTAATTTAATTTTAATTCCAGTCGTCACATTTTATTTACTGCTCGACTGGAACAAAGTCATAGGGGGAATCAATCATTTAATACCGCGACGCATTGAACCGACTGTCGTGAAATTAGTGAAAGAATGCAATGCCGTATTAAGCGCATTTTTTCGTGGTCAATTTATTGTAATGATAGCGTTAGGCGTGCTTTATTCTATTGGGTTGACGTTGATTGGGTTACGCATTGGCTTGATACTGGGTTTGATCATTGGCATGATTAGTATTGTCCCTTATCTTGGTGTGATTGTAGGGATAGTCGTTGCCAGCATTGCAGCATATATTCAATTTGGTGCTCTCTCATCGGTCTTATTAGTTTGGTTACTCTTTGTGTTAGGACACATACTCGAACATACCTATTTAACACCTAAGCTTGTGGGAAATCGAATTGGATTGCATCCTGTTGCAGTCATCTTTGCGATCCTTGCTGGTGGTAAGTTATTTGGATTTTTTGGTGTATTGTTAGCATTACCTGCAGCCGCTATTATTATGGTATGGCTACGTTTTTTAATGTCACAGTATCATGCGAGCCCCCTTTACCGATGAAGACACACAATCAACTCACTCTAGGGGTTGGCTTAAAAGATGAAGCCACTTTTTCAAACTTTTTCCTTGGAAAAAATGCACAGCTTGTCACAGCATTAAAAAACACAGTGCAGGGTATCGGTGAACGCGTTATTTATTTTTATGGAACTGGCGGGCAAGGTTGCACGCATTTATTACAAGCATGCTGTCATGCGGCACATCAAGCTAAACAAAGCGCGGTTTATGTTCCTTTAAGTCATCACACTGAATTTAAGCCGGAAATTTTTGAGGGTCTTGAATCACTCAATTTAGTCTGCATCGATGATGTACATCTTATTGCTGGAAAACCTGCTTGGGAAGAAGCATTGCTTCATCTCTACAATCGCATTCACGAGGCGGACGGGCGTTTAATCATCACTGCCAATGTGGTACCCAAAGCACTTGGAATAGTATTACCGGATATGATGTCACGCTTAGCATGGGCTGTTGTATTTCAAGTACAGCCTCTTTCTGATGATGAAAAACTAGAAGCCTTTATTATGCGAGCGGAGCGACGCGGCATGACACTTAATGAAGACGTGGGAAAATTTATTCTTACGCATTGCCCTCGTCACATGTCGACTTTATTTGCGGCTTTAGATGTATTAGATAAAATGTCACTCGCAGCGCAGCGTAAATTAACTATTCCCTTTGTAAAAAAAATATTACAGATTTAGGAGTTGATATGTCGAAGATTAAGCAAATTAAAGCATTAGAAATTTTAGATTCCCGTGGCAACCCAACAGTTGCAGCCGAAGTCATTTTGACAACAGGACAATCAGGCTTCGCAGCAGCACCGTCTGGCGCGTCAACGGGCTCACGTGAAGCGCTGGAGTTGCGAGACAACGATGCGAAACGTTATCGTGGAAAAGGCGTATTAAAAGTTGTGGCTGCCATTAATGGGGAAATCGCTCACGCATTGCAAGGCCTCGATGTCACAGATCAAAAGAAAATCGATGAAACTTTAATTACTTTAGATGGCACAGACAATAAAGGACGCCTGGGTGCAAATGCAACTTTAGCTGTTTCACTGGCAGCTGCTAAAGCTGCAGCTGCATTTAAAGAGTTGCCACTTTATGCTTATTTAGGTGGGAATAATGCTACTTCATTACCTGTACCAATGATGAATATCATTAACGGCGGCGCGCATGCTGATAATAATTTAGATATTCAGGAATTCATGATCTTGCCTGTAGGCGCTAAAACATTTGCTGAAGCTATACGATACGGTGTCGAAGTGTTTCAGCAATTAAAGCAGGTTTTACATAAACACGGCTTAAATACTAACGTTGGCGACGAAGGCGGTTTTGCACCTAATGTACCGAATAATGCGGCAGCGCTTGATATGATTTTACAAGCAATTGAACTTGCTGGATTCAAACCCGGCAGTGATATTTGCTTAGGATTGGATGTGGCTAGTAATGAAATTTATCATGATGGTAAATATTGTTTGTCCGCTGAAAACAAAAAATTGACTGCTACAGAATTTACCGATTATCTCGCTCAATTAGTTGGGCAATATCCTATTATTAGCATTGAAGATGGAATGGCTGAAAATGATTGGGAAGGTTGGAAAATTTTAACTGCAAAATTAGGTAAAAAAATGCAATTAGTGGGTGATGATTTATTTGTAACGAATACGCAAATATTACAACAAGGTATTCAAGAACACGTTGCCAATGCGATATTAATTAAACCTAATCAAATTGGCACCTTAACTGAAACGCTTGCTGCCATTCAAATGGCGCAAAAAGCGCATTACAATACTATTATTTCGCATCGCTCTGGTGAAACTGAAGACACAACCATTGCGGATTTAGCTGTTGCGACTGGTGCGGGACAAATAAAAACGGGGTCATTATGTCGCTCAGATAGAGTGGCTAAATATAATCGATTATTGCAGATTGCGGCTGAACTGCAAAATAAAGCACATTATGCAGGCAGTGAGGTTTTTTCGCGGAAATTCCCAGACATGTTTTTAAAAAAAAAGGGGATCTCTCTTGAAACACAAAATTAAAGCAGCTACTTAGCGTGAGCTGAGGGCGCAGGTACGATTAGAGCAGGGAAATTTAGTTACAAATTAAAAGGTAATAAAAGTGACTCAATCAGGCCATATTCAATTTAAATTACTGTCCGTTATAATGATAGTGCTTTTAGTATTCTTGCAATACAAGCTTTGGTATGGCACCGGTGGCATAAAAGATAAAGTCGCTTTAAAAAAACAATTCGCAATCCAAGCAGAAATAAACAATACGTTAAAAAAGCAGAACGAAGAATTGCTACATCAAGTACACTATCTACAGCGTAATCAAGATGCTATAGAATCGCGTGCCAGACAAGAATTAGGCATGATAAAAAAAGATGAAACCTTTTACCAGGTCATGAAGTAAGGGAATTTAATGAGAATATTAATCAGCAACGATGACGGTGTTTTAGCTCCAGGCTTGGCTGCTTTAGCCAAAAGCTTAGGTGAAATTGCTGAAGTGACTGTCGTGGCACCCGATCGTAACCGCAGCGGTGCTAGTAACTCGTTGTCTTTAGTCAACCCATTACGCGTTACAACGGCCACGAATGGTTTTTATAGTGTGAATGGCACACCCACCGATTGCGTTCATATTGCAGTGACTGGTTTACTCAAAGAAATGCCTAATATGGTGGTATCTGGCATCAATGAAGGCACAAACTTAAGCGATGACGTACTTTACTCAGGCACTGTTGCAGCAGCCATGGAAGGGCGTTTTCTAGGTGTATCCTCCATTGCGGTGTCACTTGCAGGTCCAAAGTGTCTACATTATGCAACAGCCGCACACATTGCTAAACTCTTAGTCATCCGTTTAGAAAAAGACCCTTTACCTAAAAATACCATTTTAAATGTGAATGTGCCTGATCTCCCCTTAGAGGAATTAAGAGGTATTCAAGTCACACGTTTGGGCACGCGACATATTGCAGAGCCCACCATTAAAACGGTTGATCCACGTGGTCGCCGCATTTATTGGATAGGTCAACCAGGGCCGGAACAAGATGCGGGTCCTGGCACAGATTTTCATGCAGTCAATTCAGGTTTTGCTTCTATTACGCCTTTGCAACTGGATTTGACTCATTATGAAGTTTTTGAACAATTATCAGGCTGGGTTAAAGCAATTAATATAGGATGATAAAGTGATGGCAGGATTCATTGCTAAAATAAGTATTCTTTTTTTGCTTGCTGTGGGATTAACGGCCTGCGCTAGTCGAACTGACTATGCACCTGTCAGTGACGTTAATACCATTGAATCTCTGCCTAAGAATGGTATCTATCACGTGGGAGCTGGAGAAACGCTCTACTCGATCGCATGGCGTTTTGGCATGGATTATCGTGATTTAGCACAACGTAACCATTTAACACCTCCTTATCATATACAAAAAGGCCAGGTGATTTATTTAACAAAAAATGTGTCTTTGAAAAAATTAAATCCGCCAATCACTGTACGTATTAGTAAACCCGTCACTCAAATTACTCTTCCCGCAAAGAACAAGTCCTTACCAATAGCACCACAGCCCCGTGAACGAGAACCCAATACGATCATTTCTTTTTGGAGTTGGCCTGTACGCGGACAGATCATTGGCACTTTTTCGTCTGTGAATAAGGGAATTAATATTAGCGGTTATTCAGGCGACCCTGTTTTTGCTGCCGCGGCTGGCAAAGTCGTTTATAGTGGGCATGGTTTGCGCGGTTATGGGAATTTAATTATTATTAAACACAATAGTAAATTTTTATCTGCATACGCGCATAACAAGAAACTCTTGGTAAAAGAAGGTGAGTGGGTAAGAAGGGGGCAAGAAATAGCTGAAATGGGCAATACTGGCGCAAGACGCACGCTGCTGCATTTTGAAATACGCCGCAATGGACAGCCAGTAAATCCACTAATTTATTTAACGCGCAAAGTCTAATATAATGCTCTAATAGGGGTAGAGCCTCTCTATCCCGCCATTTCTAAAGGATTCAGGAATGTCTACTAAAAGAAAACAGGAAGATAAACGCGCGCGCGTATCTCCTAAATCTTTAAAAAAGAAAACAGACATAAAGAAAAAGCCTAGGGCCTTAAAGAAAAAGAATGTCAAAAAAAAGCTTATAACTAAAAAGAAAACCCCCATCAAAAAAGCACTCAAAGTCGAAAAGAAAAAAAATATCCGCATAAAACCTAAAGCCGAAAAAAAAGGTAAAAAACCAAATTCTACAGAATTATTACCTGTGCTCATTGAACATGAGGAAATGGAATTAAAAAATTACGCCATGGCGGGAATCAATCAGTCTACTGATCCAACGCAAATTTACCTCGCCGAAATTGGTTACTCCCCTCTTCTTTCTTTTGAAGAAGAAATCCATTACGCACGACTCATTCAAAAAGGTAACAAAGCAGCGCGTGCAACGATGATAAAAAGTAATTTACGTCTAGTTGTGAAAATTGCACGTCATTATTATAACCGGGGGCTTGAGTTTCTGGATTTAATTGAAGAAGGTAATTTGGGTCTGTTACGTGCTGTTGAAAAATATGATCCTGCTCGTGGGTTTCGCTTTTCAACGTATGCTACTTGGTGGATCAGACAGACTATCGAACGCGCGATTATGAATCAGAGTCGCACTATTCGATTACCTATTCATGTGATACGTGAACTCAATAGCTGTTTAGCGGCTGCACGTGAAATCATGCGCACAGAAAATCACGAAGCAAGTTATCAAGAAATTGCTGCAAAAATTGATAAATCGGTGGATGAAGTCAAAGAGATGATGGAACTGAATGAGCATATGATTTCATTAGACATCTTAATTGGCAATGAAACAGAGACGGGTAGGCCGCTTGTGGAGTCGATTGCGGATAAACATAAAACGGATCCTTCTGATTTATTGGAGGATGAGCATCTTACGCATGATATTGAGGGTTGTTTGCTTGAATTGCCTGATAAGCAACGGGAAGTGTTGTGTAGGCGGTTTGGGTTGATGGGGTTTGAGCGGGAGACCTTGGAGGAAACGGGGGTGGGGATTGGGTTGACGCGGGAGAGGGTTAGGCAGATTCAGATGAATGCGCTGAGGGCGTTGAGGGAATTGATGAATCATAAGGGGATTACGAAGGATAGTTAGGTTTTTTTAAGGTTATGAGAATTTTGTTGGCGAAAAGCAAGAGATGGGGCAGGGGCTGCGATTAAGTTAAGGGGTCAGGGGGTTAATGCTGGCTCGAAACACAACATCCATGTCGTTTGTGTTGCCATCCATGGCAACGACTCGCCTGCATTAACCCCCTGACCCCTTAACTGAATCGCAGAGTTATTACAGGTGTAAAGAGTGGAGGTATATTAGGGCCATTCTCGACGTCTCTTTATAAACGCAGGGCTATTTTTTGTTAATTAATGATTTTCTGTTAACGCTGGTCTTTATCGCTATTTTTTGCTTAATTTACCACCTACAGGTTATAATCCCCCATCTAAAAGCAAATTATCATAAAGGGCTCTATGTTACATAAAAAACGTAAAATGCTTGTCACTTATGCCTTGCCTTATGCAAATGGTTCTTTGCATCTTGGTCATTTGGCCGGGTTTATCCAAACAGATATCTGGGTACGTTTCCAGAAAATGCGGGATGCGGATTGTTTGTTTATTTGTGGGTGTGATGGGCATGGTACGCCTATTATGATTCAGGCGGAGAAACTTGGGATCGCGCCTGAAAAGTTAGTGGAGCAATTTCGAGCAGAGCATGCGGAAAATATTAAAGGGTTTTTGGTTGAATTAGATAATTATCACACGACGCATTCTAGTGAAAATCAAGCATTGGTCGACATGATTTTTAAGCGTCATGTAGAAAAAGATAATATTAGTAAGCGTATTATCAAGCAGGCATATGATCCTGAGAAAGAAATGTTTTTGCCTGACCGTTACGTTAAAGGCGAGTGTCCGCGATGTGGTGCGCAAGATCAATATGGTGATAATTGTGAATCTTGTGGTGCAACGTATACGCCTACTGAATTAAAAAATCCTTACTCTACTTTATCGGGCGCTAAACCTATAGAAAAAGAATCGGAGCATTACTTTTTTAAGTTGCAAAATTTCAAAACTCAATTACATGAATGGACGCGTAACGGGCATTTGCAAGCACAGGTTACAAAAAAATTGGATGAGTGGTTTACTGTGGGTTTACAAGATTGGGACATCTCTAGGGATGCGCCCTACTTTGGATTTAAAATTCCAGGTGAAGAGAATAAATATTTTTATTGCTGGCTCGATGCACCCGTTGGCTATATCGCAAGCTTTCAAAACTTCGCAGAACGTCATCCAGACTATAAATTTTCTCATTATTGGGAAAATGATAGCAAGACTGAGCTTTATCATTTTATTGGCAAGGATATACTTTATTTTCATACTTTATTTTGGCCAGCGGTTTTGAGTGGTGCGGATTTACGTACGCCTACTGCCATATTCTGCCATGGTTTTTTAACGATTGACGGTTTTAAAATGTCTAAGTCGCGCGGCACTTATATTAAAGCGCAGACTTATCTTGAACATTTGCAACCTGAATATTTTCGTTATTATCTCGCAACTAAATTCAATGATCAAATTGAAGATATGGATATCAACTTTGATGATTTTACTCAGCGAGTTAATTCTGATTTGGTGGGTAAATTTGTGAATATTGCCAGCCGCTGCGCGAGCTTCATCAATAAGAATTTTGATGGGAAGTTAGCAAAAAAAATGTCAAAGCCTGAATTATATGAAACCTTTGTTAAGGAAGGCGATAGTATAGCTCTGAAATATGAAGCGCGTGATTTTAACCAAGTGACGCGGCAAATCATGGCATTAGCGGATCGTGCTAATCAATATATTGATGAATGCAAGCCTTGGGCGATGATTAAAAATCCTGAATTACAGCAGGAGACGCAGGCTGTTTGTACGTTAGGCATTAATTTATTTCGTTTACTTGCGATTTATTTGAAACCTGTACTGCCTGCTATTGCGCAAAAAGTAGAGGCATTTCTGATTGTATCTCCTTTAAAATGGTCGGATAAAAATAAGCCGTTACTCAATCATTCTATACAGCTTTTTCAACCGCTCGCACAGCGCTTGGAAAAAACACAAATTGATGCGATGAAACATGCAGCCCAAGACGCATAACTCAAAGCTCCCTATGCTAGCTGTTATTCGCGAAGATGAATGCATTGGTTGCACTAAATGCATTCAAGCATGTCCTGCCGATGCTATTTTAGGGAGTTCAACCTTCATGCATACAGTTATTGCAGATGAATGCATTGGTTGTAAGTTGTGTATTGCACCTTGCCCGGTGGATTGTATTGACATGGTGCCGATGATGGGAGAACTGGAAGACAAAGTTGTTCGAAGGCAAAGAGCGGATAATTTCAAAAAGCGTTATCAAGTACGTGAGGTGCGGCTTGGGAAAGAACAATCGATTCAAATTCAAATAGACATGAAAAATAATTTAGCGGGTGATAAAAAAGCGTATATTCTTGCAGCGCTAGAACGGGCAAAGTTAAAGAAAAAATAACAACCCACATTATAACAGCATCGTCATTGCGAGCGTGAGCGAAGCAACCTAGTCTTTCAGCGTTACTTTAGAGCTTAAATGCTTCTAGTCAACTCTGAAAAGACTAGGTTGCTTCGCTCACGCTCGCAATGACGGCTGTAGGGTGAGCAGTTACTATTGTTTAAGTTTATAACTGTCTACCCTGCATACCTTGTCGCCGCACCAATGGATCTATTTTTTGAGGTTTAGCTATATTAGTCACGGCCAATAATTCTTTTAAACTGCAGTTTGTTATCCTGATCGTACTTGCTGTGGCATCAAAAACTGCTACGCTAGCTTGTTTAGGATCACTATTTTTGATTAATAAATTAAATTCATCACATATTTTTAATTTCGCCTTAGCTGATAAACTACCATCATTTGGCAATACGATAGTGATGATCTTTTTTTCTTTATCTTCCTTGCTTTCATAAGCTACAAGGATGGAATTCAACAATTGTAGATCTACTTGTTTGGTCGAATCCGATTTTGATACAGTAGATGAGCCCAATAATACAGCATGAGGAGCTAAACTTTGGCTGGATTTTTTTGAGGTCATATGATCGGCAAGTTCTTTTTCCATATTCATGGACTTTGATAACGCTATAAATTTGTATTCATTTTCACTGGGTTGCTTAATCGCAATAAACGCTTTTGCGTCTTCATACAATTTAATCCGCTGTTTTGCAATAGCAATACGATCTAAATAAATAGCGAGATGTTTCGACTGTTTTTCAAAAAAATCACAATGCTCTCTTGCTAATTCTTCGGGTGAAATTGGAAATATAATAAAATCATTTTGCTCTTTTTCCTTCTCTAAAAGAGTATAAAATTCTAGCAAATTTGATTTAGGATTAAATTTTTCTACTTTCACTTCAGATGCCCTTTTTTCTGAAGTAACTCGCGCCGCTAATAAACGGGTACGGCTTTGTATTGATAGCTTAATTTCATCCAAATCAATGTTAGCTTTTTTTGCTGCTGAATCCCACGATGCCCAGTTATAATCATCTGGTTTTATGGAACACATTTTTCTCGCAGAATTTATAAATTGCATCGGAGTGAAGCGACCAGACTTCTTAACAACAAGAGGATCAAAATTGATGCGTAGGTCACCTATAGCCGAAGCAAATGGATTCAAATTTTGAGGATCTTTTTCATGTAATGCGCCACCAAAATCAATTCTAAATGCACTTTCACCACATAATTTGACATTTTCTAATTTACAATCGCCATCTGAAATAACATAACTTGCTATTATGGCATAATCAATGTTCTTTGGAATATTATCAGGGGTAATTTCGAGTAAGTTAGTATTATACTGTGAAATAACATAGCATTGGTCGCCTACAGAAAGTACTCTCAACTCAGGAGACAAATCTTTTCCTGTTAAGAAACGAAAATAATCTGCAGCTAAGGTTTCTTGTGTTGCGAAGGGCTCATCCACTTTTTTAACATACCATTTATTATGTTGCTCATCTTCATAAATAGCTTGTTCATTAGGCCTGTGTATTGCATCAGCTACTTTCGTTAGAATAATTGCATCGCTTTTATTTCCTAGTATTGAGCCTCCCACAATACGATCAAGCATCGGCATTATAACTGTTCCTATTTATTAGATTTAAACTTTGCCACAGGAATATTTTGTGGAAATTCCTCATTAGCTTTAGGCTGAGATGTAAAAAACTGAGATGTATTTTTTGCATTTTTAGTTTTATGCATTTTTTCAAAATTATCTATTTTATCAACAAGTGCTACAAATTTATTGCGTGGAGAAGAAAAATCAATAAAGTGTTCATTCACAACCTGCTCAGTGCTTGTTTTCAATAAACTACGAATATCCCTCATCTCTGCTTTTGCTTCTGTGTTTTCCTCATTCATCTCTTTATCTGCCGCTTTCAAAGACGACCTTATTTTTTCAATTGTTTTATCGACAGCAGGAGAGGCTTTCATATAAGATGCTTTTTTTATATCATTCATGACTTCGCCACTGCGATATCTTTTTTCTAATTCATTGAAAGATTCTAATACATTATTTAAGTGCTTAACTATTTCAGTCTTACCTTGAGCAGACGCATAAGTAAGCATCTCTTGTAGATTTTCGATTCTTCCCTGCATCTCTTGAAAAAGCTTCCTCATTTCCGATCCCAACGTACCTGGTTGAGCTCTTCTATCGAATGCGCGGTCATGCGACATAACTCATACCTCAAATTGAAGCGACAGTGCCAAGGTAGGCGTTGAAAAACTAGTCAAAGCCCTTGTTTTAGTATAGCAGGAGTTTTGATTTTTTTTTGATGGTAACTAAAAAATAGACAGAACATGCTTGTAATTGCTTATTTTTTCAAGGAGTAACCCTATAAAACTCATCATTACTCTATTGAATAATATAAGTATAAATAGACCTGATGTGATTGAATATTAATCATAGCTAGGTTGTGACAATTATTTTTGCAACTGTTTTTTTCTTAATGGGTCTGCTCCCAAACAGGATGATCCCAAGGGCCTCTGACAGAATAGTGATAGGTTGCCGCTTTTGAAACTACGCCACTTGCGGCTTTTTCTACAAGCCACGTTACAGCGCCCACCAGCGGGCCGCCTGCAAGGGTTGCAACAAGAGGTATGCTGCCGGTGACGTAGGGTGTGACGCTTAAGATAAGGTCATAATCTTTCGCGGCCATGCCTATTTTTCCCTGAATTTCAATTCTAGCTATAGGCCCTGCAAAATAGGTGTCTTTCGTTATCGCACTGCCATGGTCTAAATTAAAATGGCCTTGCATGGCATCGAAGCTATAGCCTTTTTCGAATAAATCAGTGAAATCTAAACTGAGACGTCGTGGTAATGTTTGCAAATTTAAAATATTGAGCATGCGGCCGAAGCCGAGCTTCGCATCTGTAGAGTTTCCTAAATTAATCACCCTGCCTTTTCCTAACTTTAAAAAGAGTGAGCCTGATAAATTGGCAAGCGAAGGTTTGTAGGGTGCATCTGCCCAATTAAGGTCAAATGTAATATCACCCTCACCGGCTACTAAATTTGCAGAGCCCAGTCCCCAATGATCTAACAATTGACTGACATTTTTAGTGTTTAGCGTGCCTGATAAATTTGTTTGATTATTGTTTTTCTGTGCTGACCAATCGCCTTTTGCATTTAAATTAAAGAAATCAGTAAAAATATTAAGTTTTGATATTTTCAATCCTGATTTAATAGGCTCTCCATCTAATGCAACATGCCCAATCGCTTGATCTTTATACCGTACATCATCGCATATAAAAGAAAATGCAGGGATGGTTTTGGGATCATTAGGTTGTTGAGTTTGTGCGGATGATAAATAAAGATGCTGAAATTTAGCTTGGATGACCGACTGTGAATTTTGGATTGGCAGCCAAACTTGGCCTGTTGCCTCTGAGCTTGCTACACCTATTTTCCAAGCATTATTTTCTTGCGACGCTTGCACACGCACATGTGTCAGGTTTTGCCCCAGAATTGGAAATTGATTTGCTAGAATATCTACGCCACGAAAATACTTCATCATTGTATTCGATTCTGTTGTTTTGTTTTTTTCACCCAGTGACAAACTTGAAAAATAGGTATGCCACTTATTCCAATCTAATTTATCAAGTTGGCCTGTCACTAAGATACCGGGTTGTGATTGCCAATTTGCTTGACCATTACTACCCAATCGTAATTCACCGCTTTGAAATTCCCAACCTTGTGGTGATTGTTTGTAGGTGATCGCGGCTGTTAATAATTTTCCATACTGTATTTTAGTTTGGAATGGTTGATCGAGTTTCAAATTAGCCGTTAATTGAAAGTCACGAGGCTCCTCTGCTTTTTTCCCGTATATTTCAGGTAAGTCTATCGCGAGCCCTGTTAAATTAGAACGTATAATCAGTTGGCTGGGTTGTGAATATTTATGCGAAACAATATTTAACTCAACGGTATAAGGTGTAGCGCCTTTAATGAATTGAGAGAGTGACATCTTAAGCCATTTCTCTAGGAGTGGTTGCGAAATTTTTCCTTGTACTACAGCTTTAACAACGGGAGGGGCATTAGCTGCGCGAACTGTATTCATCGTTAAACTGACAGGTTCGTTAAATAATCGTCCTTGGATTTGATTAATTTGTATAGATTCTTCAGTAAAATGCAAAGCACCTGCTAAGCGATCCAACGTAAGATGCCAGCTTGGTAACTGAAGCACAGCGGAAGCAACAGTGACATCACCCAGCACTTTACTTTTTTCAGGTGTTTTAACAGGAATAGTAAATGCGAGCTTCAATCCCATAGCACCTGATAACTGCATACCCTCTAAATCTTTTCCAATCGTATTTCGTAGTGGACTTTCTTGTATGAAGCGTAACCCTTGACTGAGGTCTGCATTGATTGTTGCCTGCAAATCTAGAACTTGCGGATGCTCGGGGCCAATATAAGGAATATAGCCATGCACTTTTGTGAGTGGCACATTATAAAGCTGTCCTGATTCCATATCTGCTGTCATCGAATGGCCTGAAAAAACTAAATCACCATAAACATGATGCACCATGGGCCAACCGGGTGCGTATTCAAAATCTAAATCTTTCACTTTAGTACTGATAAGAAATTTTCCTAAGCCATTATCAGAAGCCAGATCACTTAACTTTCCTTGAATTGTTATTTTTCCTGATGAAAGTTGCCCACCTTGGAATCGATTATGTAACCACTCTACTAAAGGCGGTTCGAATTTTTTGACAGGTAAATAATTTACAATTTGTGCCGCATGAGAAACAGAAAAATCACCTGATACGTTAAGGGTTGGTGATTCCGTTTGCGGGATAATTAAACTCAATGTGGTGTTAAGAGTGATATCCGGATTACTCACTTCAAAATTCTTTGCATCGATTAACAAGGTATTCGTTGCATTTTTTTGCCATAAAATATCGCCTGAGACAGTATCAAACTGTAATGGTTTTTCGAAAACAGAATTTAAAATGACTGTAGCTTGTTTGCCGTCCAGTGTTAATTTCCCTTGGCTTCCATCCCAGGAAAATTTTCCATTCATATTGATTACGCCTGGATAAGTTTGCCAAGGACTCACGGTAAGATTAGAAAATTCTGCTGAATAACTCTCTTTTTCAACTGAAGACTGAATGTTTAATGCACGTACTTCTCCCATTGGATTGAGGTCTAGTAGCAACTTTTGCATTGATTCAGGCAACAAACCACTGGCTAGTGCTAATTCACTGGTATCAGCTAAATCAAAATAACCTGCTTGCAGTGCATAGCCTCCTGCTTTTCTTTTAAGTGGTGGTTGTGGCGAGCTTTGATCAGGCAATAAAGTCAAAGAAAATTGAGTGACTGGCCATAAATGCTCGGGGAAATCGATCAGTATATCGTCGCCCACAATCAGCTGTTGCTCGCCATCACGCTGCCAACCTAAGCGGCCATTGAGACGTGGAATAACAACTGTTTTTTTAGTCGCCAACGATTGAAGTTGTAGTTCATAGAGTTGAAATTGGCTTTCTATTTTTTGTAATTGGCTATGATCCCAGCTGATCCAAAATTTCCCACTGCCTGCACCCTGTTTCACTTGCAAATTTTTCCATGTTTTTTCGCTAATCCATTGCGAAAGTGAAACACTTTCTAAATAGAGGTATAAGTGGACCTGTGACGCACTGTGCAATATATCGGATGATGCGCCTTCCCACTGTAACTTAATTTCTACTTGAGTAGGCATAGCTTGATTCAGCGTTGCTTTTCCAGATAACATATGCTCAGTGTTTGTATTATGTAAATTTAATGACGCCAAGGTGACGGATCTTTGTGGGCCTATTTCTGGAATAAACTCAATCTCAATATTACGCAATGTCAAATGAGGCTGTGAAAAAATCCATGCGCTCATCGCATTGCCGAGAACAGAACTGCCGGTAAAATTATCCATGAATACAAAATTATCTAAACCAACGACGTTTAATTGTCCTGATTTTTTTTGATGTACTGTCATGTGTACACCGTAAATTCTAATATCTTCTGGCAACAGCTTTCTTTGCAGTAAACTTTGGAGAATTTTAATATTTATTTTTATGGTTTGAATTTCGAAAGTCGGTTTCTGTGTCTGTTTATTTAATATTGCAACTTGTTGCAGTACGATTTCAGGCTCACCGCGTCGCCAAGAAATGTTGACTTGATTAATACTAATCGGCATGTTGAGTAAATCACTTGCCCATTTTGAAAAATCAGCACGATGTTCATTTAAGTAAGGCGATAACAACTGAGTCGTACTGACTGCCGCTGCTGCCAAAATAATGATGCTAGCAATGCAATATCCTAACCATCGCATAGCTTTCCCTATTAACATTGCCACACTTTATTCCTTTTCTGACATGGGTAAGATGTCGTAATGTTCCTGTGTATAGGTAGATTCTACCTGTAATTTGATGGGTCTACCCACTTCTAATTCCAGCTCTTTCAATCTATGGGCTTGATCGGTACATAAATATTCCACGACCACTGCCGCAGCTAGGATTGAAAAACCTGGCCAAGCGAAATTTCGGGCTGTGTGCTGTAACTCGCGCAAAATTTCATAGCCCATGGTTTCTAACGATTTTACTGTACCTCGCTGATGACATACAGGGCATGGGACACATAAAACTCGCTCTAGACTTTCTCGTGTACGTTTTCGGGTGAGCTGCACTAGGCCTAAGCTCGATAACTCACTTACCTCTGTTCTAACGTTGTCTTTTGATAACGCTTCTGTCAATAACTGTAATAACTGATCTTTGTGTTGCAGGTCAGACATATCAATAAAATCTATAATAATAATACCACCCAAGTTTCGCAACCTAACTTGGCGGGCTATCACACTAATTGCCTCTACATTTGTTTTAAAAATAGTGTCTTCTTGATTACCGTGACCTAAAAAAGATCCTGTATTGACATCAATCGTTGTCATCGCTTCAGTTTGATCAAAAATTAGATAGCCGCCAGATTTTAAATACACTTTGCGATGTAACGCTTTTTGTAATTGTGCTTCTACTGAGTAAATATCAAAAATAGGCTGGGTACTTGGATGATATTCAATACGATCAGTCAGGTTTGGCATATGACGTTTTGTGAATGCGTGCATTTGGACAACAGCAGCTGATTGATCTACACGAATTCTTGTGATGGAGTCTGTTACTCTATCGCGCAACAATCGCAGCTCTATAGGCATTTCTGCATAAATCAACTCACCGACTTTGGCTGACTTGCTGCGGGCTAACACGTCTGTCCATGCTGCGGGTAGATGTTCACTTTCTGCAGTGAGTTCAGACTGAGTTGCAACGGCTGCGGCGGTTCTAAAAACATAACCGCCTGCGGGGGTTACGGTTAGCATTTGAGATAAACGGGCGCGCACAGATTCATCAGTGATTCGCTGTGAAAAAGCAAGTTGCTGCATTCCTGGGACAAAAACTAAATAACGTCCAGGAATTGTCAATTGTGTGGTGACGCGTACACCTTTAGAGCCTAGTGAGTCTTTATAAACTTGCACAAGAATATCTTGGCCTTGTTGTAGCATGTCACGAATATTGGTATCAGGTGTTTTTGTTTGTAAGTCACTCACATGCAAAAAAGCGGCGCGGTCTAAACCAATATCGATAAAGGCGGCTTGAATGCCGGGTAAGACGCGATGAACTTTGCCTTTATAAATATTACCGACTAAGCCTTGATGTAAACGACGTTCGATATAAATTTCTTGTAAGACGCTATCCGTAACGAAAGCGGCTCGCACTTCATGAGGTGTAATATTTAAAAGAATTTCTTCGATCATTTTTATGCGTATGCCCAACCACGTAAAATACTGCACACCCAAGGCCACAGTAACATGCTTGTCAACGAGCATGACCAATATAGCCAACTATCAGGTAGAGCGCCTAAGAATCCTTGGATACAAAATAAAATAAACTGATAAAGCAAAACGAGTAGAAAAATAGTAACACCCTGCTGCAGCATCGGGAACATCCGCAAGCGGCTATACATTTTACTCACCAGGTAGACAACAACGATGAGCGCAAAAGCATGTTCGCCTAGTAACGTACCTTCCAAGACATCTAAAAAAATACCTGTGACGCAAGCAACGCCAATATTCACACGTTCAGGTGCTGCAATAGTCCAGTAGATCAGAATCATCAAAATCCACGCGGGGCGTAACCATACTGCCCACGTTGGCATGGGCAATAAAGTCAGGATAAAAGCAATTAATATCGTGAGAGGAATAATAAATCCATTTCTATTGGTATCTGTCATAATTTAGCTCGATTAGCTGGCCATACCAGCAAGACGCCGCGGCTTCTGTCTAAGTGAGCGGCTGGATGGACTATGATCGTTGCAAATTGCAATCCGGGATCTTTGGTGACAGTTGTGACTTGGCCAACAGGATAACCTTCGGGGAAATGTTCTCCTAAGCCGGACGTAATTAATATATCTCCGTTGCGAATATCGGCGGTTTGCGGGACGTTTAATAATCGTAATTGGCCGGAATAAGCATCGCCCACAGCAATAGCGCGCACGCCATTACGTACGACTTGTACGGAAAGTCCGCTGTGAACATCGTTGATTAATAAGATGCGGCTGGTTAGTGGTTCAACTTGGGTGACTTGGCCCATGACGCCGTTGGCATCGAGCACGGGCTGGCCTACAAAAACATTATCATGGCTGCCTTTGTTGAGTATGACTTGTTTTAGGAAAGGGTCAGCGGATACTGCTAATAGTTGGGCAATGAGCACTTTGCTTTGTAGTTGGGCTGATGAATGTACGAGTGCTTTGAGTTGGTCGTTTTCTGATTCGATCGCGAGCAAACGTTGTACTTGGGCTCGCAGGGTTAGTTGTTCTGCTTTTAAATCCAGGTTTTCTTGGACGAGTGAATCGTGGGTGCTGATGGTGTCGTGTATTTTATCGACTAGTTCGATGGGCCAGCTCACTGCGTATTGTAAGGAGCTGAGGGGGACTGAGAGAACAGTACGGATTTGGGTGATGGCGGCGACGTGTTTGTCGAGGATCATGAGGGTGAGCGCAAAGGCGAGTAGGAGGAAAACTCGGAAGCCGGATTGGGAGCCTTGTGTGAAGATTGCCTTAATGGGGTGTACTCCTGGAATAATCGTTCAACATTTACTCTGGCACTGCTTATCTGGCCCCTTCCCCTTAGTGGCGTAGGCCTCAAGTTAAGACTAAAAGCTGCTTAGTAAGCCCCTTCCCCCTCAGGGGGAAGGATGGGAAGGGGGAATCTAAATTACCTCTTAACCTAATCTGTTGCCTTTCAAGGAAAGTGCTACTTAGATAGTATGCTGTAATTTTATTCCCCCTTCCTTTCCTTCCCCCGGAGGGGGAAGGGACGCGATAAGCAGCGCCAAAGCAAAGAAACAGTTACAGCCTCAGCCTTACTCCTTAGACAAAAAATCAATCCCAGAAGAATCCATAATCTCCAACGCCTTACCACCACCTCGCGCCACGCAAGTCAAAGGCTCATCGGCAATAATTACTGGCAATCCAGTTTCTTCCATCAACAAGCGATCAATGTTGCGCAATAACGCACCACCGCCCGTCAAAATCATTCCGCGCTCAGCGATATCAGATGCTAATTCAGGTGGTGCTTGCTCTAAAGCAGCACGTACAGCACCTAAAATACCGGAAAGCGGCTCTTGTAACGCTTCTAAAATTTCATTGCTGGTTAATGTAAAGCTGCGCGGAATCCCTTCGGCCAAATTACGACCACGGACTTCCATCTCAAGGACTTGGTTAGCAGGGTATGCAGAACCAATTTCGTGTTTAATTTTCTCAGCAGTCGATTCACCGATCAAGATACCGTAGTTACGGCGCACATAACTCACAATCGCTTCATCAAAACGATCGCCGCCAATACGTACTGATGCAGCGTACACAATACCACTTAATGAAATAATGGCCACTTCAGTCGTACCGCCACCAATATCCACCACCATTGAACCACGAGGCTCATCCACTGGCATACCTGCCCCCATCGCGGCTGCCATAGGTTCTTCTAGCAAGAAGACTTCTCTGGCGCCTGCGCTGATCGCAGATTCACGAATCGCTCTACGTTCCACTTGCGTAGAGCCACAAGGCACACACACCAATACACGTGGGCTGGGGCGTAAGAAGCGGTTTTCATGCACTTTATGAATAAAATGTTGAAGCATCTTTTCTGTGACGTAAAAATCGGCAATAACACCGTCTTTCATAGGGCGAATGGCGGTAATATTGGAGGGTGTGCGGCCTAACATGAGCTTTGCTTCGCTACCGACAGCGGCGACATGTTTTTGTCCATGGGAACCCATTTGGCGGATTGCCACCACCGAGGGTTCATCGAGCACAATGCCCTTACCACGCACATATATCAGGGTGTTAGCAGTCCCTAAATCTATTGATAAATCACTAGAAAAATACCCACGTAATCGTTTTAACATAGCCACGGCCGCTCCCTATAATCCAAAAACTGATGATGAATTCTAATAGATCTAAAATAAAGTAGCCAGTGGTTCCCGCTGACATTATAATCGAACCCCATCACTATTCAGCAAATTGCACTGCTCAAATCGTGCCCGCGTGCGTGCCCGTCTTTTCCTAGCCATTTAAATGAGGCTCATTAATTGGGTAGGAAAAGACGGGCACGCACGC
>DHJK01000169.1:0-4797 GCA_002404295.1 Legionellales bacterium UBA4722 | reverse complement strand
CACGGGCACGGGCACGATAAAGAACTCACTGATATAGTTACCGTACCCCATTGTTATTCAGATATTGGAGCCTCACCCTATGTCACTCACTGCAGGCGATGTAAAAAAAATTGCACATCTTGCTCGCTTAAATCTAGTAGAAAGCGATGTCACTCTATATACAGAACAACTTTCAACCATTCTCAATTTTGTTGAGCATATGAATCAAGAAGACACAGAGAACATTGAACCCTTCTTCAATCCATTAGACCTGGGAGCAAGGTTACGTCCTGATATGGTCACAGAACACGATCAGCGCGCCGCCTTTCAGGCGATTGCGCCACAAGTTGAAGCCGGGTTGTATTTGGTACCCCAAGTCATTGAAGGTGAAGAATAGGATGCAGAATTATGTTTACTAAAAGTATCGCGGAATTAAGCCAGGCATTACAAACAAAAAAAATATCTAGCCATGAATTAACACAAATGTATCTTGAGCGTATTAAGCAATTTGATAAAAAATTAAATAGCTTTATTACAGTAACTGAAGAACACGCATTACAAGCTGCTAAAAAAGCGGATGTACAATTGGCAATCGGTAACGCAAATATTTTAACAGGTATCCCTGTCGCGCAAAAAGATATTTTTTGCACGCAAGGTGTGAAGACCAGTTGCGGTTCTAAAATGTTAGATAATTTTATTTCCCCTTATGATGCTACAGTCATTAAACGTTTTAATGCGGCTGGCATGGTCATGCTGGGCAAAACAAATATGGATGAATTTGCTATGGGTTCATCTAATGAAAATAGTTATTATGGGCCGGTGAAAAACCCTTGGAATTTAGAGTATGTACCAGGTGGATCTTCCGGTGGTTCTGCTGCTGCTGTTGCGGCTAACTTAGCACCTGCAGCAACAGGTACAGATACAGGAGGCTCGATTCGACAACCCGCAGCATTTTGCGGTATTTCCGGTATCAAGCCCACATATGGCAGAGTATCGCGATATGGCATGATTGCATTTGCATCGAGCTTGGATCAAGGTGGCCTTTTTGCAAAATCAGCAGAAGATCTGGCATTGCTGTTAAATGTCATAGCAGGATTCGATGAAAACGATTCGACGAGCGCTACGATCGCTGCGCCTTATTACGCAACTACATTAAATAATTCATTGAAGGGTTTACGTATTGGGTTACCTAAAGAATTTTTCAATGAAGCTTTAGATAAAGATATCGCTAACGCCATTCAAGCTGCAGTCAAAGTATATGAAAAACTCGGTGCAACTATTCATGAAATTAGTTTACCAAGAACGTCATTATCCATTCCGGCGTATTATGTGATTGCGCCAGCTGAGTGTTCTTCAAATTTAGCGCGTTTTGATGGTGTGCGTTATGGCCATCGTTGCGATGCGCCTAAAGATTTAGAAGATTTATATAAACGTTCACGCAGCGAGGGATTTGGTAAAGAAGTCACACGTCGTATCATGATTGGAACCTATGCCTTATCAGCAGGCTACTTTGATGCTTATTATCTCAAAGCACAAAAAATCCGCCGCTTGGTTGCGCAAGATTTTCATGAAGCATTCAAATCCGTAGATGTTATTTTAGGGCCTACAACGCCCTCCCCTGCTTTTAAATTGGGTGAAAAAACGAGTGATCCATTGAGTATGTATTTATCGGATATTTATACGATCGCTGTGAATCTTGCAGGATTGCCAGGCATGTCTATTCCTGCAGGCTTTACTGCAGGCTTACCCATCGGCATGCAACTGATTGGAAATGCGTTTGGTGAAGCGAAATTATTGAATATTGCACATGGCTATCAAAAAGAAACAGATTGGCATACAAAAACACCGGAGGGCTTTTAAGATGGAATGGGAAACAGTCATTGGGTTAGAAGTACATGCACAACTTTCTACTAACAGTAAAATTTTCTCTGGCGCATCTACTGCGTTTGGGGCAGAACCGAATACGCAAGCGTGTGCTATTGATTTAGGTTTTCCGGGTGTATTGCCTGTATTGAATGCTGAAGTGGTCAATATGGCGATTAAACTTGGCTTAGGCATTCATGCTGAGATCGCCAAGCGTTCTGTGTTTGCGCGTAAGAATTATTTTTATCCTGATTTACCTAAAGGTTATCAGATCAGTCAATTCGAATTACCTGTAGTTGGCAAAGGTTATTTGGATATTTTATTAGAAGATGGTACTAGCAAACGTATTGGGATTACACGAGCGCATTTAGAAGAAGATGCCGGAAAGTCATTACATGAAGATTTTCATGGCATGTCTGGTATTGATTTAAACCGTGCGGGCACACCTTTATTGGAAATTGTTTCCGAGCCTGATATGCGCTCTGCTAAAGAGGCTATTGCTTATTTGAAAACGTTGCATTCTTTAGTGCGTTATTTAGGGATTTGTGATGGTAATATGCAAGAAGGTTCTTTTCGTTGTGATGCTAACGTTTCGGTGCGTCGCAAAGGGGAGACTAAACTAGGAACGCGTACAGAATTAAAAAATATTAATTCATTTCGGTTTGTTGAGCGTGCTATTAATTATGAAGTGGAACGTCAGATTGCTTTGATCGAAGAGGGTGGTAAAGTCAAACAAGAAACACTTCTTTTTGATCCTGCTAAAAATGAAACGCGCACGATGCGCAGCAAAGAAGAAGCGAATGATTATCGCTATTTTCCAGATCCCGATTTATTGCCTTTATTGATTACTGAAGAACAGATTGAAAAAGTACGTAGTCATTTGCCTGAGCTACCTCAGCAAAAGCATCAGCGGTTTATGGAGCAGTATGGGTTAAGTGCTTATGACGCAACGGTGCTTGTGAGCTCACAAGCAATGGCTGATTATTTTGAAACTGCGGTTGTGGCTTCGGGTGGTCAAGCTAAATTAACCGCTAATTGGGTGGCGGGTGAATTATCTGCGGCGCTGAATAAATCGGACATGGATATTATAGACAGTCCTGTGAGTGCGGCGGAACTTGGTAAACTGGTATTGCGTATTGCGGATGATACGATTTCTGGGAAGATTGCTAAGACTGTTTTTGAGTGTCTGTGGAATAAAGAGGGTGATGTTGATCAGATTATTGATAAACAAGGATTGAAACAGGTTACGGATAGCTCTGCGATTGAAGCGTTGATTGAAAAAATTCTTGAGGCGAATCCACAGCAGGTGGCGGATTATAGGTCGGGGAAAGATAAGTTGTTCGGGTTTTTTGTGGGGCAGGCGATGAAGGAGTCTGGTGGGAAATTGAATCCTAAGCAGTTGAATGATTTATTGAAGGAGAAATTGGCTAGTGGAGCTTAGGGTACTGCTTAAGATATACTTCTCCCGCCCTAAGTTTTCGACAATAAAACTGGACTGTGTGCGGGAGAGGTCGACACGCGTAAGCGTGGCGGGTGAGGGAAAATCATTTTTCTATTTAGTAAATACAACTGTCATTAATGTATACGATAAGCCTTAATATCTAAACTCGCAATGCCTTAAAATTCTTAAAAAGTTTAGCGTGTCGATCTCTCCCGCACACAGTCCAGTTTTCTTGTTGAAAACCTAGAGCGGGAGAAGTATATCTTAAGCAGCGGTTGGCTCTTCAACACAAAACAACTCCCTGATTTATTGCATATATTTCATTTTAATATATAGCGGCAGGAATTATCATTAAACGTAAGCTATACTTGTCATAAAGAAAATTAATGATGAAGTAGATCAATGTGATAAAAAGGGGGATGTAGAACATGAATTCATCGCAATCACAACTGATTGAAGAGAAAAAAATCGAACAACATGGCTTGTTATCGCAGCGAATTCCTATTTACCAAGCTTCTTATTTAGCTATGCGATATGCGCTAACAAAGGATATACAAGATACTGACTGGAAAAATATATTAAATTTAGTTGTAGCCAATAACACCGAGCACTCATCGAAAGTATATGCTATAAAAGTTGATAAAGCCTGTGAAGCTATTAAGAGAAAATATCGACGGTTAGAAAATCATGATGCTCGCAAACTAGCTGTTCTCGCAAGAATATATTTAAAAGCAGAAGAATACTTAGATGAAAATCCTGCAAACCTCGATAAAAAGAAAATCATATTTGATGACCTTAATTATGAAATTAATTATGCGATAAAGGATTTACTCAGCAATTTAAGCAAAGATTCAGATAAAAAATATGGATCTACAACTAAATATCTTAATACTATAATTGCGATCATGAAGGCTACTGGAATTTCCAGTCCTACTCTATCCACTAATTCAAGCGATGTACTAGAACTTTATAATCAAGCGGTCAAAGAACTTGAAGAAAAGAATAGAGCGAAAGCAGTAGCTATAAGAACAAATAAAAATACACTTTATTCCCTAGCAAAAATTGCAACAACACCTGGAGACAAACAACTAGCCGCAGATGAAACGATTACACGTAGACTCTATCTAGGTGCGGATTTTAGCCAATATCGCTGTTCAACATTGTTACAAGATATCAATAAGGAAGCTAGTGAAATTGATCCACCCAAAGGGAACGAAAAAGCAAAAAGTTTATTAATCAATCGTATTCAAGAAATTTACCAACCCCGGTTATTAAACACGATTAAAGAATCATTAAGTGAGCTTGGTCGGCTGAATTACAGCTTTGATTACGATCACAAAGCTGCTGAGGAAAGACGGTCGCTACCTAAAATATTAAAAGAATTAGAAGCTGGGATAGAAGGCATCGAAGCACTTCAAAAAAATAATATTATTGATGGAAACAATTCTATTAATTATAAATACAGTATTAAAATCTTCTCAGGAAGATATTATTAACATGATAAACAAATATAG
>DHJK01000199.1:10633-14581 GCA_002404295.1 Legionellales bacterium UBA4722 | reverse complement strand
TATTAATAAGAGAGTAGGAGAGCGTTTTGAAATAAAGAGAATGAAACAAATTACTGTTCAAAAGATGACAAAGTATTTCATAAATTGCATAAATTGTATAAATGCTTTTGCACTAGGTTGCTTCAAGCGCTATGACGTGCACATCAAAATATTGTTCACATATACTTGCACGCGCGTAACTAATTTTCATGTTAAAATCCTTCTTGTAATAATTTATAGTATCGCGATACATAAAAAAATGAATCATTCAGTAGACTTGGATTTCAAAAATCCAGTATCTTAACATAAAATAGGGCATTGTAGTAACACTTTAAGGTGCGCACTAAAACGGTTTTTTTAGTGAAATGATGGCTGTTTTCAAATTATAATATGAGTAACTATTTATGACATGGTTTGAACCTTTAACTTTGCATGGTGTTAACTGCACATTAGTGCCACTTTCTCATGCTCATTATGACGATTTGGTAGAAGCAGTGAATGATGGTGAATTATGGAACTTGTGGTATACACTAGTTCCAAAGCCTGATGAAATAAAAAATGAGATTGATCGCAGATTAAATTTTCAAGTACTCGGTTCTATGCTTCCATTTTCCGTTGTAGATAATAAAACGATGAAAGTTATTGGGATGACAACTTTTCTAAATTCCGATCCTGAAAACTGCAGATTGGAGATTGGTGGAACCTGGTATCGCAGAAGTGTACAACGAACAGGTTTAAATACTTGCTCTAAATTGCTTTTGCTAACCCATGCTTTTGAATCATTAAACTGTATTGCAGTAGAATTTAGAACGCATTTTTTTAACAATAAAAGCCGTAAAGGAATTGAGAGGCTTGGTGCTAAGCTTGATGGTATTTTACGAAATCATATTATAATGCCTGTTAATACTATTCGTGATACTTGTGTGTACAGTATAATGGTTAGCGAATGGCCAACAGTTAAAATAAATTTGATTTGGCTAATAAGCAAATACTAAAACTGGCCACATCTCATTGTATTTTCTTTAGCAGTTAAAAATATGCAGCGATAAAATTAATGTCATATTTGCTAAGCTAGATCTACGTTAACAGGTTCATTCTCAATAATACTTGTATTAGCTAATCTTGGAAAAAATGGCCGCAACTTTTTGATAAAATCATACGCCATTAATAATGCCCCTATCGCAAATATGACATCACCCGGAAATCGTAACCATTGCCATAACAATACTGTATTATAAAATTCAAGACTTCTTGCATGTGCAAAACCATATTTATAAACATCCATTAATTGCGCCCAGCCAATAGGGAAAAAATTCAGCGCTATCCACAAAACAACGCCGACGTTATATAACCAAAATGCCCAGATCCCTAGTCGATCACTCCAGGGTAGTCGATCGCCTGCTGCATAACGCAAGCAAAAATAAATCAATCCAAGACCCAGCAAACCAAAGGCACCGAACAAGGCAGTATGAGCATGATTCAACGTTAAAAAAGTGCCATGTTCATAATAATTAATCAGTGGTGCATTGAGCGTCCCACCACCGAATACGCCTGCGCCGACAAAATTCCAAAATGAAGCGCCTAAGATATAAAGATAAGCTAAATTATAAGTAAAAGATCCATGCTTCTTAATTAATTGACGATGTTGAATTGCATCAATAATAAGAAGAACAAGCGGCAATACTTCAATGAATGAGAACATTGAACCGAGTGGCACCCACATATCAGGTGTGCCAGTCCAATACCAATGATGTCCTGTTCCTATGACACCGCCTAAAAAAATTAAAATCGTTTCAAATAACATAGCTCGCTCTGCAAGGAGACGCGAAACTAACCCAGTACCCATTAACAAATAGGCAGTTGCGCACGCAGCAAAAAATTCAAATGATTGCTCTACCCAAAGATGCACCACCCACCAGCGCCAAAAATCAGTAATCGTAAATGATTTTTCAACTCCAGTTAAAGGTATCATCCCAAAACAATACAGTACTGCGACATTTATCGTACTCGCCCAAAAAAGATGCTCTAGTCTAATTCGTCCAGTCCAAAACTCTATAGTAGCCGTTTTTACTCGGCTCCACGTTGGCCACATGCCTCGAAAAATTATAAAACTCCAAAGGAATAATCCTACACAAAAACCAATTTGCCATAATCGACCTAGCTGTAGATACGATAAACCTTGATTACCAATCCAAAACCACGAGCCATTAACTAACCCCATAATTCCCAAGTAATCGCCTACGATTGCACCCACAACGACAAAAAGTGTGACCCAAAATAAAATGTCTACAAAATATCCCTGCCATTTCGCTTCTTTTTTACTAATGATAGGCGCAAGAAAAACGGCTGAACTAATCCAAGAGAGTGCTATCCAAACAATAGGGGTCTGTATATGAACATCGCGCAGAAAATTAAACGGCAAAAAACTATTAATATTAATTCCATAAAATCCAGAACGTTCTGCATAGTAATGCGCCATAATCGATCCTACACCGATTTGCGCTAATAAAACGAATGCAACAATCACAAAATATTGACCTACTTTTTTCTGACTTTGTGTCAAAGGACTAAAACCTAACAGCACAGGTGTTCTTGGTGCATTATCCGGCGCACTGAGATAACGATGATAAATATATAACACTGCACCAAAGCCAAAAAATACAAAACAAAAGGATATCCATGTCCAATAAAACGTAGTAGGTGTAGGTGTATTTCCCATGGTTGGCTCATAAGGCCAATTATTGGTATACGAAAAATCTTTGCCTGGCCTATGAACAATCGTAGTGAGAGATGAATAAATGAGAAAGTCAGCAGTTTCTATAGCGCTTTGATTATCTAAACTATACGCTTTTGTCCAGCCAGTGCCAAGATTATGATTAAGTAAGAATTGTGGAATCTCAGATTTTAATTGTTGTATTGCTTTCACAACGGGCAGAGATAATATGCTTTTTTGATGACTAAGGTCAATTTGTTGTAACGATTGCTGCATCGTTTTGCGAACCACGTATTGATCACCTTCAGAAAGAGTTGTAAATGATTTTCCAAAACGTTGTTGTGCTATTTCTTCCTCTGTCAGTCGTCCTAAACGTACCAGATATTTTGCCGTGTAATCTTCGCCAAAATAAGAGCCCATACCATACAAGCTGCCATAATCCATAAGATCAGCACGCTGAAAGCCTGATTTGCCGGCTACTATATCATCTCCAGTCATAATGATTTGTCCTGAAGGCGATAGAAACTGCTGAGGTAATGGCGGTGCTAGTTGATAGGTTTTATAGGTGCCCCAACTAACAGCCGCAAAGCAGATAATCGCTGTTATTAAAAGAACCCATTTAAGAATATTTGATACGTGATCATAGTCTGCATTTCCATCTGCGTTGGTAGTATTTTGTCCTGCATCCATCATTCAATATATTCCTTATTCTCACGCATCTTAAAGTAGTACAATTATGACCTTTTATAATCGCTATAGCTATTATTAAAACTTGTTTTGTCTAATAAAATCTATTCAATTATTCCCTCCGAACGATGTGAGTTGATATGGTATTATATACATTAAGTAAAATAATTTGACGTATACACCTTGTGGGTGATAAGACGCAAGACTTTTAAAAAATAGGAGTAAATAATGCAACTGCAAAATATGGCTTGTGACGAACTACAACTTAGAATTTAAGAGGAGAAATGAATATGCCAATTAGTTTAGAGGTAGAAAAAAAGATATTATTTAGCCTGGAGATTAGAGAGAGCTTTAACATTCAAGAACGAAATGATCTTAAACGTTTATTTCCTGAGATAGCCGCTAAGGCTGCGCCTATTCGTAAAAAAATTATGTCAAATAAAACAGACAAGCCTTTTGAAATTTTACCTGGAGAATTAAACCCTGACATAATTGATGATGAAGTTGACTTTTTTGAATTGGGGAAAATGTATTATTCTGGCAAAGGTAGGCCCAAGGACATTAAAAAA
>DHJK01000199.1:0-10506 GCA_002404295.1 Legionellales bacterium UBA4722 | reverse complement strand
AAAAGCTATTTTTTATTTTCATTTCTTTAATAAAAAGAATGAAAATTCTGAAGTTATCTATCAGTTAGCTCAGATATACGCCAAGGGTCACGGCCCAGTTTTACCCATCAATATGAGGCGTAGTAGTTGGTTACTTTCGGCTATAACAGGAGGGAGAAAGTATAAAAATATATTTGATACTAAATTTGAAGTAAGTGCAGCTCTCATGCTTTCTAACATGTTGTTGTCGAATGTATCCTTAGTTATGACACAAGAAGATGAAGACTATTTTGATCACCATTGTTACGTTAATGAATTCAATACGTTTTTTGAGGATTATAGTGAACTTTCTAGAGTAGAACGAAACAAATCTGCAATAAAACTTCTTAAGATAGCAGCGCTATCGGGAAGCTCTGAAGCATCTTTTTTATTGGGGAAAATATTTGAAACGGGTTCTATTGTTAAAAAAAATGTGAGGATAGCTGCAAGTTATTATTTGAAAGCAAAAGAAGCTGGAGATCGAGAAGGGTCGTCGAATTTTTTGCGGCTAATCGCACAACATAAGAAAGAAACTGAAGAAAAAGCTCAATCCATCTATACTAAACGCGATAGAAATGAAAACAATCAAAATGACAGCGATGACGATTTCCTACTAAAACCAAAAAAAAGTAAAATATCATACCAACCGGCTAAAAAAGATGATGAAAGTGGTCTAAATAAACTTCAACAATCTGGATCGGGTATAGAAAAAATAGTAGATGAAAAATTAAGTATAGTCGTGAAAAATCCCACTGCTTCACTTGCATCCATTGTCACACAGCCTGCAGTGCCATTATTTTCTAGCGCACTATCTGCCTCTGTTTCAGGATATGCAGCATCGGGAGAAGGAATGAAGAAAAAAGCCCGTATACCCAAAAAACAAAATCTTTCTCAAAATGAAATGCCTATACCAGCTTTACCAACAAAATTCTTTTCCACCGCTGCGGGTTCAAATGATGCTTCTTCATCTTCTGCTACTACTATAATACCGAAAAAGGATGAAGTAAAAGAGGGTAAAGAGGAAGAACATCTGTCCTATTTGTCGATGTTGAAATCAGCCAATGAACTTCAAACAGAGAAATTTGAAAATAAAAAAAAGTGTTCATCTTCTTCTATCTCTTCTGAACCAGCCTCCTCTTTAGGCACAAGGGAATTTGTACCAGGTGTTCCACACTCTGCGTCAATGGATTACTCAAAACATAAAGTGAATTTTTTTCATCCTAGGCAACAGAGAGAATACAATAAGCAACATGGAAAATTTGCTGACAGAGACAAAGAGGTTGCTTCTCCTAAAGGACTATCGTTCAGTGATAACGCATTACATGATATAGGGCATTATGGCGAAAAGCACATATATGAAATACTGAAAGCACATTATCTCCAAAAATTTAAACCTACAGAATTTGTAGAAAACGACACAGGATTCACTTTAACAAGCAGAGAGAAGGATGTAAGAATAGCAGTAAAGTGGTACGATAAACTCAACCAGCGAGTTATCTATCCACGAGATCTAAAGCTTACTATTGTAAGAATAAGTGACGGCAGCATTTTGAAAAAACGCTATATAGAGGTAAAATCAACTACCTCTCCCCGTGATCACGTTGCCCACTTTTCTGGTGATGAGTTTGAACAGATGCGGAAATTTAGAAATAAATACACTCTTTTTAGAGTTTCAAATGTTGAGAAGGCCGAAAGAATTGGGGATATCCATATAGAAAAAATAAAAGATCCTCTACAAAAAATAATAGATGGTGAATTATCTATTGATAAATTTACGCTAGCAATATAAATTTTATCACTTTAAACTGAGTTGCAACCACTCTACTCGACATTGAATAAGGAAATCGCCATGAGTAATGATTCGTTTATACCGTTTCACATCAATGCCACATCAGCAGATATGAAAGGAAATGACAATTTAGGTCGTTATATTTTATTACCTGGATCCAATGGCCGCGCTAGACAGATTGCGGATCAATTTGATCATATGACCGTAAAAGAGCATCCACGCGGACATCATTTTTATATGGGCACTTTAACACATAAAGGGCAATTGATTGATGTTGCTTCCATTGCGAGTGGCATGGGCACGCCCAGCATGGAAATTATTTTTCATGAATTATTTCATCTGGGTGGAAAACGGTTTCTTCGCGTAGGCACTACAGGTACCTTGCAACCTAAACAGGTCAAAATAGGTGATATTGTAAATGTTCAAGCCTCTGTCAGAGACGAGCAAACAACATCTGATTATGCGCCCATTGGCATGCCTGCGGTTGCGTCATTAGAATGTGTAGAGTCAATATTGGCAGCCGCAAAAGAGTTGGGAGTTGAAGATCGAGTTCACACCGGTGTAGTTCATTGCAAAAGCTCGCTCTATGCACGTGAATTCTGCGCAGGACCACGGGCACTACAAAACAAAATTTATGTGGAGCAACTCATTCAATGTGGTGTTATTGCAACGGAAATGGAAACCGCCGCTTTGTTTATTCAATCACAAATTTATGATCATCAAATTCGCTCACAAGGTGAGGGGGCATGTTATCGTGTCATCAGTGGTGCCATTTTGGGCGTAATAACTGATCCAGCTAACCATTTTGATGTCGCTAATGATGATACGGATACAATAAACCGCTTAATTGAACTTGCGCTTCAAACGATAAAAAAACGTTTTTAAGATAATTTTGCATCTTCTTTCAATAATAGGGGGGGGATAAAAATGTAGGGGGATGTAACAGCATAAAATTACTTTTGACCTATCATATCTCAAAAACTCGCTTGAAAATGCTATTAATACCTTATAGCATGATTACATTACTGCACAAAATTTTCTATTTGGCGTCCTACCATTTACTGGGGGAGCAGTAACGTGACTAAATATTTTTTTGTTATATATCGACAATGCTACAAATGCGCTACGTTTATTTTCTTGATCAGGGAGCGATTTCACGGACAGAGAGGAAAGAACTTCTGGTGTAGATGAAGAAGACTCTGAAAATGAATGATAGTCTTGCTGCTTTTTTTCTGGATTTGGTAATGGGTGATGAGAAGGCTGGCCTTCCGTCTCATGATCATTTTTTCTTGATAATAAACTTTTTTGATGTGATTTAAAAAAGGAAGCAACAGTACGTTGACAGACTAGCTCCGTTACTTTTTGTGTAGCAACACCTGTTACTATAGCTGCCGCTGTTTCAGCTGCGCTGTTTTTATAAAAATGATAGCCATAAGAGGCGTACTCTGCAATATCACTTATCGGTTTTAAAATTTTACTTGTTTGTCGCCATTGATAGCTTTCACATCTTTTGTTTAACCAATGAAAAATATTTTTAACCCCGCTTAGCATCATGTTAACCGCTAGTAAAATAAGAATATCTGTGACTGCACTTTCGGTTGCATCTTTCGCTATAGCTTGATAGGGTGCAGCGTCTTTATCCCGATTATATTGTAAATAAAACTGCAAGCAAAATATGCTAGTATAATAAAATACCTGACTGGCTTTCTGCGCCGTATTATCTGAATAGCCTATTTGAGTAGCCGCTGCTGTGGTGACTTGACTCATTACGCTAATTACTGCTTGCGCTCCAGCACCCTGAACACAGGACAGAACTCCTTCCGTAATCCATAGTGTTTTTAGAAAATCAGTCTGCATAGTTGCGGTTGTCAAAGCGGTGCTGGCTGTAGTTGTGACAGATTCGGGTAATATAAATGCAGACACCATCGTTGACAGAGGAGCCACTTCAGTAGATTTAAAATAGGCAAGGCTGGATGTTTCCCAATAAATAGAATATGATGAGCTATTAACCATAGAATGAATCAATAAAACTGTTGTTGGTGCCAACTTACCAATAAGGTCAGAATTAAACCCAACAATAAGAGAATCGCCATTTGGCAATACAGCGCCCGAAAAATAGTAATGATTATAATCTTGGGATAACGGTGATATTAAGTTAAATAGCCGATTATTGTCTCTGTTGAGTATATAAGAATCGCTTTTCGATCTGATATCGCGTTCATTCAGCTGCAAGTTAGTGTTAGGGGTTTCAGGATTAGTAGTAATAAGTCTATATCCAGATTTTAATGGATATTGCATTGAAGGCATAAGGATAAATGATTTTTTATTTATACCGCATTCAAAACCTCCTTCAAAATTATTAAATTGTGCAGAAAAATCTGAAGGGTTTTCGCAAGAAAACACTTTTTTTCCACTATCTATAAAATCGATATGCTGATCTACATCACCAGATGCCCCTATAACACGTCCTACTCCATCGCGTATCAATTTTTGGCAATAAGCTATAGAGAAAAAATGAAGTGTTCCCTCTTTTTCATAAATTTGTATTGGAAGAAACACAATATCTTTATTACATTCGCTCATATAATATTTAGTTGGTACTTGGTTTTCACCGACGACCTCCCCTAACAATGTTTGTTGATAGAGAGTCCAATACTGAGATTCTTTAATAGTAAAGTTGTAAAGCAGGCCTTTTGAAGAGGCAGCCAGCCAGCCTGGCCCGTTATACTGATAAGCCTCGCCTGCTAATATATTAAATTGACCCGAAGGTGAATTACTAAAACGTACTGTTGGAAAATCAACCGCAAAATCTGGGTCTGAAATAGAAGCACGGTCACCAATAGAAATATGATGCGTTTCTTTTGTTTCATCTGGCGTACGAACCCATGGCACTTTCAAACCATTGGATAAATATAATGTAGGTTTGAATTTTGAAGGAGTATTATAATTAAGTGCATACCCTTGCACCCCTTGATCGCCTATCAACAAACTGCTTTCGCGATTACTATCCAATGTCATTTGCTCTACATCACAACTGACTTCTGCATCTCGTGTGAACTTGTAGGTATTGAAGCCATACGCGATAACGTTAAATTTTCCTTTGCCAAAAATTAATGTGTCTTTGCTGTTGGTGGTGCCCCAGATAGTCAAAGCCGGATAATGAGAGCTGCCGGGAGCATTGATAGTAATACCGGTTTGTTGGTCCGCGTGTATATTTCGATGCAGCCCTCTTTGAATATAATTCTCTTTATAAACTTGCAGTGTTTGGCGGTAACCACAAACTGGAAAATACATTTTCTCTATCGCTTTGTCCCAATAATAAGGATTTTCATCGTAGTTTAGCCACATATTGTAGGCATAATTGTAACCATGGTTTGAGCCATCCTGTTCAAATGGAGGATATAGGGTATAAACAAGCGCCCCCTCTTCTGGATCAAACTGTGCTAACAACTCTTTCATTTGATGCTGGCGAGTAGAATATTGTCCAAAAATACTTGGTGTGGGTAGATCCAGCGAACCGCATGGATTAATGAGGGGAGTAGCATATTCGTAAGAAACAAGCAGCGGGTCAATGAAAGTAGGGGCAGGATAAAGCCGAATACGTGTTCCAAGATAGGGATTATGTCTATTAATAGAGCTGATCGCGGCTTGGTAACTAATAATATTTTTTGCTGCTAGTGTAGGTGTTTCTAGAGATAGCTGTGCTTTTTTGACTAATTCATCAATCATAGTTCCTGATCCAGGACTCTCAAAAGTGACTGCCTGCTTCTTATATTTAGCAGCACATAATTCTGCGAGGATTGCGCCTAGTGAATGTCCTGTAAAACTGATTTCAAAGTCAGGATATTGTTGAATCGCCTCAGCTTTTACGGCATCTACAAAAGGTACTGCGTAGCTTACAAATGACGGGGGTAGATTATTGAATACTATTTCAATATCCTCTTTTACATAATTTTCAAGAGTCAGAGTTCCTCTAAAAGCAATAATAATTTTTTTGAGCGTTGTGTTAATATAAGGAAACGCATAAAAATCATCACTTGGTATTAATGGCACGCCATTAAATGTAAACTCTTTCCATCCAGTTGGAAGATTATTTTGTGGATTATCATATACATTAAGACTTAATAAAGCATACATATAGTGGCTCTGCATAGTCACCTCTTTTTAATTAACGGGGGGCTCTTTAGGAAATAGCTAATAATTTCCCACTCTTGTACATGCCTAGTTTTAAAAAGAGCTTATTCTGATACGGCATAAGAAGCGTTACGTCACCTTTTACATTTAACTGCCAACGTTCTTTACCGGTATCTTCATCTAGTGCATAGAGAATATTTTGTCCGCCTACATACAAGATATTATTTATACTGATAGGCGCTGTAAACGGAGCTATCTCCTTATGCCAGATAAGTTGACCAGTTTGCGCATCTAGCGCATAGACTCCACCTCCGACGGGCGAATAGCGAGTTGGATTCGTGAAAGGAATGCTTTCTTCTACTATATTTGAAAAAAACAATTTGTCTTTATGAAGTGTAAGACTTGAAAAATAGCCGTTTTTATTAAAGCCAGGCACATAATCGAAATAGCGTTGCCAAATGATTTTCCCTGTTTTTTTATCATAAGCGATAATACCTTCTTTAAAATCTAAAAACGGCCGAAAACGTACATACACGTTCTCTTTTCCTACCGTCACAAAACCCATTTCAAAAAATGTATTATCATTCCATACTAGTCGACCATTTTTGATATCCATTGCATATACACCGCCGTTTGGGAGCGCAAAGAAAAGCATATTACCATCCGTTGATATCCCCTCCAAATTCGCAATTGAGTTGCTTTTCCAAAGAACTTTATCTGTTTTTAAATCATATGCAGTCAATCCATCACCATAGAGGCTAATGTAAGCAATGTTATTATAAATAAATACACCGACAGCACTATTTGTACCAAACCTTTTCTGGTAGAAAGGCATGCCTGTTTTAGCATCATACTTCATTAAATTAACTGTTTTTTTTCTATCCTTCTCTTTCCTAAACATTTTATCCCAAAAAATGATGCCATTATAGTAAGTAGGCTCATGATTGAAATCTCCTGTGTTAGCACTTGCATCCCAGACTTTTTTACCATTCATAGAATCAAACGCCATCAAAGGATTTGTGATGATAAGATTACCAGCACAAATGGGTGTATGCAGAGAAGGCGCATCTGTTTCCCACATGATTTTTGGATGATCCGATAATTTTTCATTATAGGCCCCTGTACGTTCCGGATTACCTCGGTCGATAACACAACCAGGATTGTTTTTATAATAAGGGTCTTCATTGGCATGAGCCGTCGTTGCAATGCTGCTATAGATACAAATTATGCTAGTCAAAATAAATAGAAAATTAAATTTTTTCATAAGGCTGCTCTCTATATTTCTAATATATTAATGTGGGACAAAGTGTAATGTACTTATGTTTTATTTAAAAACCATCTTGAGTTCAAGATGGCATGCTAACATAAAGTGTATGACAGATACGTATCCACGGAGTTTCTGTAGAGAGAATTTTAAATGCTCTCTTTTGCACGCTGATGATATAGTAATTACCTTTTTTGGAGCAACGCATACGATTATGCAGGTTAATATATTTTATCTTTTGTTTATTGTTCTATATAACATCAACGCTGCGAATTATGTCTTATACAAAAACAATAGTATGTGGGTGTAATCCAGGATATTTTGTAAGATATTAGCCATGTATATCTATTATGTACATATATTATGCTTTACAAAAACACTAGAAGCCCATTAGCAGGGTTCTTGCAAATCCCATTCACCGGTTCTTAAGTGATCGCTTCAACCTTAAAGCAATGGTTTCAGCTTTCCATGCTGGTGTTATCGTCATAAGCACCTCTCTTGCTCATATGCAGTGGGAGCCAATGATTTCTTAGACCCTATTAGGTTGGAGCGTATTAAATTCCCTGTGTTTTTGAGATTTGAAATCTACTTCCTCATTTTGAAATTGACTTCCAAAAGTGACAATTTCAAATATTAGTTCTGATTGGTGATTATCAGTTCTTTAAATTTTTCATTAATTTTCAAGTGTAATAACGTAAGTAAATGCATTTGACTTTTAGGTGACTCTTGTAAACATAAGATGTGATCGAATATTATTTTTTTAAATCCAATTTTTCTTACATGCTATTTAGGTCACCCATTAGCCGTATGCTTGATGACATTTTCTACTGTCATTGATTTTTTATCTAGAGCCTTGCAATCTATGCCGTAAACGCACTTCATCCAAATTAGGGAGTGATAAATTTATTGTTGAGCTGAGCAGAGAGCATCCAAAGATAGCATTTATTCGATCTAAAGTCCGTATTTTATTTTTTGCAAATGCTACATCTTGATTTGACTTCTCAAGTTCTCGATTAGCAAAAAAGCTAAAGCCAAAAGCACAAATTCCACTTGCCACCGCTGATTTAAAAACCCCTGCGCCCAATACAACGCCACCGACAGCACCGCCCATCGCACCCACAGCCGCAGCTTGCATTGCATATACCTTCGCTTTTGCTAGAATATCTTTTTGAAAAGGAGTAACGGATTGACTATAAAGAATGTGATAGTGATCTTGCACATCTTTTTGATCGCCTGGCGATAAATTCTGATAATTCTCTTTTATGATTTGTAAAGACATTTGTTCATCTTGCGTGCCTGGGTAATTTTTTTCATAATTACAACGTAAAATATAAGTTTTAATTTGTTCGATAAGCTGAGTGAATGTTGACATTTTTATTCCTTAGTAAGATAAGCTAACTCACGTAATTGTACTTTCAATTTCAGCGCCTCGATGTCTTTTTCCTATGAAGCCAGGAATCATTCATAAAATATAACTTAAAACCAAGAAGTTCAATACCCCGATATTATAGGCTATGACTTTCACAGGGTCTAATAACCATTCGACGAAATAGGGCGTTAAAAGAATTTAGATGAGCTCCTGAAACTGACAAAATTTGTAATGAAACAAAATGATCATTTTTTGACACTACAGATAATGATGCTTATCTATAGCATTGATTTATTAGAAGTTAAGCATTGAGAATTAATACAGATACGGTATACTCTGAATAACGTAATCATACAAAAGGAATTCACATGTCACGTCCCGGAGTCACATATCAAGATATCGCCGCAGCCACTCATGAATTGAAAGGGCAGGGCAAGAGCATTACCATCGAAAACATCCGCACTCATCTAGGTACCGGCAGTATCGGTACTATCAATAAGTATCTGCGCCAATGGCGAGAGATGGAAGCATCGACCGGTAAATTAGCAGCCAGCGCGCAATTACCTGAAGCACTTGTCTCCTTGATGAAAGGTCTCTGGGAAGGTGTCTTAACCCAATCGATACAACGATTTGAACCCATTGAGACCAACTACAATCAAGAAATTGTAGAGTTAAAAGCAGAGCTCGAGAAGTACCGCAGCAACAACCAACGTTGGCAGACTTTGTTTAATCAGTGGCAGCAAGAAAAAACATCACTTGCCACTCAAAAATTAACAATGGAACAAGCACTCGAATTTGCCCACAAAGAAAATCAATCTTTGCATGACAAATGCGAAGGTCAGGTAACACAACTACAAGAAAAGCAAAGCAGGGTAGAGGAGCTGCACCGATTGCACCTTCAAACGCAAGCAAACCTAGAGCATTATCGTGAATCCGCTAGAGAACAAAGAACCTTAGACCAGCAGCAGTTCGAACGAGAAAAACAGCAGCTTATGTTTGAAATAAAAACCATTAAAGAAGAATCCGTCATTCAAAAAGCCAAGTATGCTGAAATGAATCAACAATTCAACCTATTAACTCATTCACATGCTGAATTAGAAAAACAAAGTGAACAATCCATTCATTCCGTGAAAACACTAACTGAGAAGATTGAATATTTAAATAAAGAAACCATTGAATTACAGCACTCCAGCAAACACTGGCAACAACAATGCAAAGTAACTGAACAAAAATTAGAAAATAAATATGCTGAAACTATTTCCTTACAAAGTGATAATAAGACCTTGAATCAACAGATCACTGATATCAAACAAACCTTGCTAGATTTCCAAGCGCAGACTAAATTATTATCGAGTCAAAACTGGGAATTAATGCAAGAGAAAATGCAGCTAGAAGGACAACTAAAACATATGCAGTCCATGATATCAGCATAAAGAGTATACTAATGCCACAAGTTATTATTATTGCAGGTCCCAATGGTGCTGGAAAAACAACTACTGCACCTGTGTTATTGGATAAAGCATTACAAATCGAACACTTTGTTAATGCAGATACGATTGCCGCAGGATTAAGTGCCTTTGCGCCAGAAAAGGCTGCTATCCAAGCAGGCAAAGCCATGTTAGAGCGTATACATCATCTAGCAGATAGCAATGAAAATTTTGCTTTTGAAACGACGCTAGCAAGCCGATCCTTTGCTCCATGGATTGCTAAACTAAAAGAAAAAGGCTATTTTTTTCATTTAACTTTTTTACTGTTAGAAAGCCCTGACCTTGCTATCTCGCGCGTTGCAGAAAGAGTCAAAATGGGAGGGCACACTGTGCCAGAAGAAACTATTCGTCGTAGATATAGGTCGGGTTTGAAAAATTTCTTTCATTTATATGAACCATTGGCAGATTCTTGGCAAATGTACGATAATAGCAAAGCAAGTAACCC
>DHJK01000006.1 GCA_002404295.1 Legionellales bacterium UBA4722 | reverse complement strand
ATTTAATCATTCTTTATTATTACCCATCATAAATATATATTTTATAATTTTATCAATTTCTTATACATCAAGAATCTGTGTTTGTCTTCATCTCCACAGTTGAGTCGTATTCATTGTTGAAATACCAAGGGAAATAGCACTCCATATTCTTTCATGCAAATAAAACAAGCCAATTTTGGAAACAAATTCAAACAACCCAATATAGAGAGTCATCTCGATTTTACGTGTAATGAAATAAGCAATAATCATCGTTGCAAGTGTACCAAACACTCTCCAGCTCACCGCTTTTATCATGCTACGTAAATGAGATTCTTTCATGTAAATTCCTTTATTAACTCTACAGGATGAACAGCTTCGACGCCGTTACTCATCGGCAAGACAAAAGGCGCAAAATCAGACTGTTTTAGATAATCCGCAGCTTGCAAATAATCAATTATTTTATTCACTGATTCATCAATGGAGAGTTCTGAGGTATTGATGACTATTTCTGCATCTTGTGGAGGTTCGTAAGGATCATCGACACCGGTTAATCCGTTGAGTTCGTGATTTCGTGCTTTGGCATATAAGCCTTTCGTATCACGCTGTTCACACACAGAAAGTGGAGTTGAAATATAAATTTCAATATATCCTCCATGCTGAGAGATGAGATGGCGATTATCTGCCCTAGCCCCAGTGTAAGGCGCGATAGCTGCACATAATGCAATGCCACCCGCTTTTACCACTTCAGCCGCAACAAAACCAATTCTACGTACATTCAAATCGCGATCCGCTTTTGTAAAACCTAACTCGCTGCTAAGCACCCTACGAACAGCATCACCATCCAAAAGGGTAACCTTTCTTTTCCCCTCACTCATTAATTTAGCCATGATCGCTTGGGCTAATGTTGTTTTTCCAGCGCCTGATAATCCTGTAAAAAAGAGTGTAATGCCTTGCTTATATTTTGGAGGATACGATTGACGTAATTCACTGATTATTTCAGGAAACGAAAACCAATCAGGTATATCACGCTCAGTGAGTAATGCATTGCGCAATTCCGTGCCTGAAATGGCAAGAGGTGTTTCTTGAGGCTGTAATTCATTAATAGGCGAATACTGCTTTCGTTCTTTGACATAGACCATTTCTTGAAAGGGTAATATGTGAATCCCTATTTCATTTTGATACTGCTGCACCATTTCTTGGGCTGCATAAGGATCATAAAAAGGCTTACCTTTTGAGTCATTCCCCGGACCTGCATGATCACGACCCACAATAAAATGTGTACAGCCATAATTTTTGCGAATCAATGCGTGCCAGAGAGCTTCTTTAGGGCCGCCCATACGCATTGCTAAGGGTAATAAACTTAGCGTGGCTTTCTGTGAAGGATAATAATGTAGTATTTTTTGATAACATCGAACACGTGTAAAATAATCAATATCGCCAGGTTTAGTGAGTCCAACCACTGGATGAATTAAGATATGGCCACTGATTGCTTGGGCTGCCCTTAATGTGAGCTCCATATGAGCACGATGTATAGGGTTCCGCGTTTGAAATCCTACGATTTGTTGAAAGCCTTTTTCTAAAAAATATTGTTTTAAAAGCTGGGGCGTGTGTCTTAATAATACAAAGTCATAATAGTTCGGCACTCTAACAAGCTTTATCGAGCCGCCAAGATACCAATCGCCTGATTTATTAAATAAATAGCCAACCCCGGGATGTCTCGTATCTTCGGTGCTGAATATATTTCGCGCTTCGATGAATTTATCTGGTTTCCATTTGTCAGTCACCTTCATGTAAGCTAATACAGAATTATCAATATCACAGAGTGAAATCTCTTGGCCCACTCTAATTCTATCTGCAAATTCTTCACTAACATCAAGCGTGATTGGCATTGGCCAAAGCTGACCATTGAGAAGGCGGGCATGAGATAATACGGATTCATAATCCGCCTGAGAGAGAAAACCCGTTACTGGGTTAAAGCCACCGACAAGTAGCATTTCCAGATCGCAACGTTGCCTAGCACTTACAATCCATTTAATGTGTTCCATTTATACATTCCAAAGCTTGATTATCTTTTTTGACTGTAAAGAAATATAATAGGCAAAATGAACTTATACAAGACTTATTTAAAATATAAAGGATCGCATGCTAGAACAGTTGGTAAATATTGCACAAAAAGCCGGAGAGATCATATTAACTATATATCATCAGCCTTCCTTTCAAGTCATTCATAAAAAAGATCATTCCGCTTTAACAGAGGCCGATACTGCCTCACATCTTTTCATATGCGACGCATTAACAAAATTGGATAGTTCTATACCCATTATCTCAGAAGAATCCACGCATCTATATGACTATCATGAACGAAAAAAGTGGAAGTACTTTTTTTTAGTTGACCCACTCGATGGCACTAAAGAATTTATACAGCGCAACGACGAATTCACTGTCAATATTGCGTTAGTCAGAAAAGATAAACCCATCCTGGGTGTTATTTATGCTCCAGCGCTCGATTTAACTTATTATGCAGAAGAACATAAAGGTGCTTATAAAATTGCCAACAACAAAATAACACGCTTACCTCCTCGTTCAACTAAGAGCAACAAAATAACGGTAGTGACATCCCGATCACATACCTGTTCCAAGACGCAGGCTTTTTTAGACACATTAGCGTCTCAAGGAAATCAAATTGCAATGACTACAATTGGAAGCGCATTAAAATTTGGGTTGATCGCAGAGGGTTCTGCGGACGTATACCCCAGATTAGCGCCTACCATGGAATGGGATACGGCTGCGGGCCAGATCATTGTTAATGAGGTCGAAAAGCGGGTAACGAAATTTGGCTGTGATGATCAATTAATGTATAATAAAGCGGAGCTGGTTAACCCGGGGTTTATTGTTCGATAGATAGCATTTCACCCTACCGCCGTCGACGAAAATTTTGCGGGATGACAGGTTAATAAGCATTCTTATTAATAAACCCTCTAAAAGTCGTCAGAAAAATTATTTTAAGATCTAATAGTAACGACCAGTTTTCAATATAATACAAATCGTATTCTATACGTTTTTCTAAACTAGTATTGCCACGCCACCCATTAATTTGTGCCCAACCCGTAATCCCGGCTTTGACTAAATGCTTTTGCATATAATGCGGAATTTGATCTTTAAATTGATTTACAAAAACCATGCGCTCCGGCCGCGGCCCTACAATAGACATATCACCACACAAGACATTAATAAATTGCGGCAATTCATCCAAACTTGTCTTACGTAAAAACCGACCTATGAAGGTAGCACGGCTCTCACCCGCTTTAGCCCAAACAGGCCCTGTTTTGGCTTCTGCATCCACAGGCATGGTGCGAAACTTTAACATCGCAAATTCTTTACCATTCCAGCTCACCCGTTTTTGTCTATAAAAAACAGGGCCCGGGGAACTTAATTTAATAAAAATGGCGATAATTAAAAACAGCGGGCTGGTTAGCATTAAAATAATCGCTGATAAAACGCGATCTTCTATGGCTTTAACCACACGATTCACACCGACCATGGGTGTAGAGCAAACATTAATAACTGGGAATCCCGCTAATTGTGTGATGGAATGATTGAGCAACCCTAAGTCCATACCAAAAATATCTAATACCAAACGTGTGGTGATTGTTTCATGACGCAGATCATGCAAGATCGCTTTCATACGCGCTTCAGCCTGCAATGGTAAAGCTAACCAAATTTCGTCAATACTCTCTTTGACTGAAGCAAGATAGTGATTAATATTAGCAGGCATGGCCATAACGGGGATACCACGAATTGATTGCTGTGCCGCAGGATGATCATCAAAAATAGCAACAATATGGAATCCCGTCCATAAGGCTTGTTGCACTGTCTCCGCTAACTGCTGCCCTAACTGCCCTGCCCCAATAATAATAATGCGCCGCTCATTAAATCCTCGTGCACGCATCAAGCGCAACATCAACATTATACTGCCTCTGAATAAAAGCAGCAGCAGCATGGTTAGACATGCCCATACTAAAAACCAACCCCGTGAAAAATTGTCACCGGTTTTAGTTAAAAACGCTAATCCGGCTAACAGCATGAGCACGACAAAAACAGCTTGGAGTAATTTACTGAGATAATGCCAGAAACTCAATGTACGTGCAGATTCATAAATATGGAATCCTGAGAAGACAAATAGCATTAATACCGCGGCAACGCCTAAAGCTGCCATATAATCGTTTGAGATATTAAAATCACCAAACTTATAAAAATAGGCTAAGAGCCCAGCTACCAGAATAGCAACGATGTCTAAACCGCGCACGAGCAGAATGAGAAGCTGAGAATATTCTTTGAGTAACCCTTTAGGCAGCATAATGATCCAATTTGTGGCATTCTTCCGTGTCGTTATTGTATGTGAATATGCTTTTTTAACAAAGTAACTTTTTCATGCTTGATTTCGTGGATTATCAGTACATAACTTTATCTATTCAGCGATTGTCACTGCCCCCATCGTGCCCGTGCTTCAATCCTCGTCATTGCGAGCGTGAGCGAAGCAACCTAGTCTTTTCAAAACTGATTAGTACCATTGAGGCTCAAAAGCAGCGTTGAAAAGACTAGGTTGCTTCGCTCACGCTCGCAATGACGAGGATTGAGGCACATTCACGTTCACGATTGGGTCAGTGGAACTCGCTAGCTAGTTACTTTTTATTAATCTATCTTCCCAGCATTGACGGCGGGAATGACAAAAATGAAAGATCTAGTGTTTGAAACTGAAGTAAATGGTTACAATCTTATTCATTCGAAACAGCAGCATCATTTTTACAGGACACGCACTTCCATGAAAACAGCAATTATCTGTGATTGGCTAGTCACATACGCAGGCTCTGAGCGCGTACTTGGTGAACTGATTCAATGCTATCCCGATGCTGACTTGTTTGCAGTGGTCGATTTTCTACCAGCCGAACATCGCGGATTTTTACAAAACAAACCGGTTAAGACGACCTACATCCAACAATTTCCTTTTGCAAAAAAACTCTATCGCAGCTACCTACCCTGGATGCCTTTAGCCATTGAGCAACTCGACCTGTCCTCCTATGATTTGATCATATCAAGCTCACACGCAGTCGCTAAAGGCGTTTTAACAGGGCCCGATCAAGTCCATATCAGTTATATACACTCACCCATGCGCTACGCTTGGGATTTACAACACCAGTATTTAAAAGAAACAGGCCTGGATCACGGCATCAAAGGCTATTTTGCTAAACGCTTCTTACATAAATTACGCATCTGGGATCAACGCACCGCCAACGGAGTTGATCATTTTGTTGCTAATTCGCACTTTATTGCCAAACGCATCTGGAAAACCTATAGACGAGAAGCGCAAGTCATCCATCCGCCGATTGATGTTTCGCAATTTACACCATGCATGCAAAAAGAAGACTACTATATAGCAGCCTCACGCTTAGTCCCTTATAAAAAAATCGATTTAATCGTAGAAGCATTTGCAAAGATGCCTGATAAAAAATTAGTCGTGATTGGTGACGGGCCTGAGTTTAATAAAATCAAATCAAAAGCAGCCAAGAATATTGAGATGTTAGGTTATCAACCTAATGAAAAGTTAGTTCACTATCTACAACGCGCTAAAGCATTTGTATTTGCTGCAGAAGAAGATTTTGGATTATTGCCGCTTGAGGCGCAAGCTTGTGGAACGCCGGTGATTGCGTATGGTAAAGGGGGTGCTTTAGAAACTGTGCGAGGGTTGGATCAAGAGAACCCAACTGGCGTGTTTTTTAATCAGCAAACTATTTCATCATTACAAGATGCTGTACGTCAATTTGAAAATCATCAGCACTCAATCCTCCTTGAGAATTGCGTCAAGAACGCGCTCAATTTTTCGCCCAATAAGTTTAGGGAAGCTTTTAAGGCGTTTACTTTAAAGCAGCTTCCATGATAAGCTCACGCAACTTAAAAATCACAAGGTCAGGTTACTGTAGTCCATGCAAACAGAATCCACTTTTTTTGATGAGGCTCTTGCTCAACAAAATACCACCACCTTTCCTCAGCGCACCCAAAGACAGCTTGCCTTCACCGACATTATAGAGGGCTTCCTAAAATGGCGAGTTTGGCTCATGCTTGCTTATCAAGATCTAAAGCTGCGCTATCGCCGCTCTGTTCTTGGCCCATTCTGGATCACCATCAGTATGGCAGTGACTGTCTATTCTATGGGTTATTTATATAGCCATCTGTTCCATACTGATTTACAAACCTATTTTCCTTTTCTAGTCTCTGGCATGATTGCCTGGACACTGATTTCTTCTTTAATCACCGATGTCACAGAAGCGCTGTATGCATCTGATGGCTTAATTAAACAAATAAAACTACCTTACTGTTTATATATACAGCGTGTCGTTGTTCGCAATATCATTGCATTTTTCCATAATATTATTGTTATTATTCCTATTATTATCATTTATCATCAAGTCGCTAAAGTTAACCTCTATACGTTGCTGCTAGTCCCCGGCTTGTTATTGATTTACTTTAATGCTCTCGTATATGGGCTCATGCTCTCCATGATTGGTGCACGCTATCGTGATCTTGTGCAAGTGATAAAAAATCTCACTCAAGTTGCTTTTTTTCTAACACCCGTGATGTGGAACCCGCAGATATTGCCTGAACAAGATCGTTTTATTGTCATGCTTAATCCTTTTTATTCTTTCGTTGAACTTATTAGAGCTCCTTTAATGGGTGCACATCCAGCTTGGGCTACTTTTGCAATGGTTGCAGTCATTACTCTCATTGGTATGGTGTTGTGTCTAAAGATGTTCACTCGATACCGTGCAAGAATCATATATTGGCTATAGGTAATATCAAGCATGGCAAAAATTGATTTACAAGCTGTCTCCGTTGAATTTCCTATTTATAATGTCAACGCACGCTCATTTAAAAAATCTTTTTTAAGACTTGCGACAGGTGGTAGCATTATGCAAGATGCGAACCAGCATGTTGTTATTAAGGCCCTAAACGAATTAACACTTTCTTTCAGACATGGTGATCAAGTTGGTTTAATTGGACATAATGGTTCTGGCAAAAGCACGCTATTACGTTTACTCGCTAACATCTATGAACCCACTCAAGGAAGAATTGCAATCGATGGCCGTGTTTCTCCCATGCTTGATTTAATGCCAGGCATTGAAACTGAATTAACAGGGTATGAAAATATAAAAATACGAGGTAGTTTGCTCGGCCTATCAAAAAAAGAAATACGCGATAACATGAACGAAATTACTGAATTAACAGGTTTGGGCGATTACTTAAATATGCCTATACGTACCTACTCATCAGGTATGATGGTCAGGCTCGCTTTTGCGATTTCGGCATGCAACCAACCTGATATTTTGCTTATTGATGAAGTTTTTGGCGCAGGTGATGCAGATTTTATGCAACGTGCACGTAACAAAATGATCTCCTTGCTGAATAAATCCAGTATTGTGGTCATGGCAACGCATTCCGATGATCTTATCAAAGAATTTTGCAATAAGACTTTACTTTTAGAAGGTGGTCGTATCAAATATTTCGGTGATACACAAACAGCGCTAAATCTATATCATAACAAGGAATAGGACATGATCATTAGCCGTACGCCCTACAGGATTTCATTTTTTGGTGGAGGCACAGATTATCATACATGGTATCAAGAAAATGGTGCTTCTGTTCTTGCTACCACCATCAAGCATTATTGCTATCTACACTGTCGATTCTTGCCGCCATTTTTCAAACATAAAACACGCGTGGTCTGGAGCCAAGTTGAAGAAGTGCTAGAACATAGCAACATTCAACATCCCTCAATCAGAGCCGTGCTTGAATACTTGAAAATGGATCAAGGCATTGAAATTAATCATCAAGGTGATTTACCCGCGCGCTCAGGATTAGGTTCAAGCTCCGCGTTCACCGTGGGGTTGTTAAATGCTTTATATGCGCTAAAGGGTGTAATCTCCAGTAAACGAGAGCTCGCATGTGAAGCCATCCACATTGAACGGGATATACTCCATGAAAATGTAGGCGTTCAAGACCAAATTCAAACAGCTTATGGCGGATTTAATAAAATTCAAATTAATCCTAATGGCTCTTTTGATGTGAATCCACTAGTTCTGCCCATGGCTAAAATGCAATTACTCCAGGATCATCTGATGCTGTTTTTTACGGGTGTATCCCGTACAGCTTCCGATATTGCAGCTGATAAAATCAAATCTATTCCTAATAAAAAACAAGAACTGCATGCCATGCAGGAAATGGTTGATGAAGCGGCCAATATCTTAGCAAAAGGTCATGATATCACTGATTTTGGCCGTCTATTACATGAAAGCTGGATGTTGAAACGCCAAATTAGTGCTTCTATTTCCCCCACATTCATTGATAATATTTATGACAAAGCTAGAAAATCGGGCGCTATTGGTGGCAAATTACTGGGCGCAGGTGGTGGTGGATTTATGCTGCTTTTTGTTAAACCAGAAGACAAACCACAGCTATGCGAAGCACTTAAAGATTTATTACTCGTTCCCTTTGATTTTGAGTCCAGTGGTTCGCAAATTATTTATTATGATGATTTACGTTATAGCATGACTGCAATGAAACGTCGTGACTATAGGCATTTACGCGACACAGAAAAACCTGTCTCTCGCCTGAATCATTTACTAGAAGTAAAAGAATTTTAACAATCTCTGAGGTCTACAACCATGGATAAAAAACAACAGTTACTGCAAAAAATACACAATGACATTAAAGAATATTGTGATGAATATTTTGATTTTGGTTTTAAGCCAGAAGCCCCTGCTGTGCATCTGCATGAACCCACCACGGGCAGCGATGAAATATTCGCGGCTGTAGAAACGATGTTGTCCACTTACACCACTATGGGCAAAAAAGTACGTGCGTTTGAAAAACAATATGCCGATTACGCTGGAACTCAATATGGTGTGATGTCTAACTCTGGCTCTTCTGCTAATTTGTTAGCGGTCGCAGCACTTGCAAATCCTTTCACAAAAGATTATTTAAAGCCAGGCGATGAAGTGATTGTGCCTGCTCTATCTTGGTCTACTACTATTTGGCCCGTTATCCAGCATAATTTAGTACCTGTTATTGTAGACTGTGACATTAACAGCTACAACTTTGATTTAAACAAATTAGAAAGCGCTATTGGCCCTAAAACGCGCGCAATCAAATTGGTGCATGTGTACGGGAATCCCTGCAATATGGACGCCATTATGTCCCTTGCTAAAAAACATAATCTATTTGTGATTGAAGATTGCTGTGAAGCCATGGGCTCCTTTTACGATGGTAAATCAGTAGGTAGTTTTGGTGATGTCGGTAATTTTAGTTTCTTTTTCTCGCATCACATTAGCACATTAGAAGGCGGGATTTCAGTCACCAATAATTTTGATTTAACTGAAACCATGCGTATCTTGCGTGCACACGGTTGGTCACGTGAAGCTGATGAGCATCAAAAATATGTAAACATGTATCCCGACATTGATCCACGATTTATCTTTATTAACTTAGGATATAACTTACGTCCCACTGAAGTAAATGCAGCCATGGGGCAACATCAATTGCCTAAGCTGGATGCGTTGATTGATAATCGTCGTGAAACCGCGAATTTTTATTTAAAACAATTTGCAAAATATGGCGAATTTTTCCAATTCCAACAAGAAACACCTAAAGGTAAGCACGTCTGGTTTGGTTTCCCCATTATTTTAAAAGATACTGCACCCTTCACAGTTAAAGAAATCACTGCTTTTATACAAAAAAATAATATTGAAACCCGTCCTATTATTGCGGGCAACATGGCAAGACACCCCGCTTTCAACATGTATAATCATCGCATCAGTGGTGACTTAAACAATGCAGACACGGTTATGAATAAAGGGTTTGCGATTGCTTGTCATCATGCTGTTGATCAAAATGCAAGAGAGTATGTCGCGCATGTCGTTGATCAGTTCATGCAACAATATGTCACTCAAAGTACAAAAAAATTAGAAGGTGTAATGGCATGAGCTCAAAAAAGAAAGTTTTAATTTGTGGAGCGACTGGTTTTATTGGTCGCAACATGACAGAACAACTCAGTAAGCTTGATGAATATGAAGTGCATGCTGTACGTTTTCAACGTCCAGAGTATGCTTGCAAGAATGTCATTTGGCACCAAGCTGATTTAAAACGACCAGAAGATGTAGAACGAGTTGTTAAAGGGATGGATATTATAATTCAAGCTGCGGCGACTACCTCAGGCTCTAAAGATATTGTCAGCCGTCCTTATATTCATGTGACAGATAATGCCATCATGAATTCTTATTTATTTCGGTCTGCGTTTGAACATAAAATTCAACATGTGCTGTTTTTTAGCTGCACTGTCATGTATCAAAGCAGTGATCAAGCTCTTAAAGAATCTGATTTTGATGCCAATAACCCGCTGCATCCACGCTATTTTGGCGTAGGCAATACTAAGCTTTATATTGAAAAAATGTGTGAGTTTTATGCGGGCATTTCAGATACCAAATTCACGGCGATTCGCCATTCAAATATTTACGGCTCTCATGATAAATATGATTTAGAACGCAGCCATGTATTTGGTGCAACTATAACTAAAGTCATGCAGGCAAAAGATAAAATTAGTGTTTGGGGAACAGGTGATGAAGAACGTGATTTACTTTATATCGATGATCTCGTGAACTTTGTTGATCTGACCATACAAAAACAACCTGAAAAATATCGGCTTTATAATTGTGGTTACGGCAAAGCTATTTCCATCAAAGAGCTAGTGAATAAAATAGTCACTTACTCGGGTAAAAAACTTGCTATTGAACACGACCTGTCTCAACCCACCATCAAAACCAGTCTTTTTCTGGATTGCGCTCTCGCGAAAAAAGAGTTGGGCTGGGAAGTCAAAACTGATTTAGACACCGGCATCAAAAAAACATTAGCTTGGTGGCAACAACATATCGCAACGAAAATTCCAGAGGTAGCACTATGAGTTTTTACAAAGGAAAAAAAGTACTAGTCACAGGTGGCACAGGATTAATAGGCCGTCCGTTAGTAGAGATGTTAGTACAACAAGGTGCGCACGTCACCATCGTTTCCTTGGATGATCCAAGCCGTGCTCCGCAGGGTGTCACCTTTAAAAAAGCAGATTTGCGTGAATTCAGCAACTGTTTGGAAGTCTGTCAAGATCAGGAAATTGTATTTCAGTTAGCAGGTGTAAAAGGTTCTCCTGCCATGACCGCAAAACGTCCTGCCAGTTTCTTTGTGCCAACCATCACATTTAGTATCAATATGATGGAAGCTGCACGTCGCGCAGGGGTTGCACGCTTTCTATTTACCAGTTCAGTCGGTGTTTATTCGCCTGCTGAAGTTTTTTATGAAGACGATGTCTGGAAAACATTCCCCTCCCCTAACGATAGATTTGCCGGTTGGGCAAAACGGATGGGTGAACTACAAGCTGAAGCTTATCAAATTGAATATAACTGGGATAAAATTTCCATTGTTAGACCTGCTAACGTTTATGGCCCTTATGATAATTTCGATCCTAATAATGCCATGGTTATTCCCTCTTTGATTCATCGTGCTATGAGCGGCGAAAACCCATTAACGGTGTGGGGCGATGGCTCACCTATTAGAGATTTCATCTATGCAGATGATGTTGCCCGCGGCATGCTGTTGGCTGTTGAGAAAGGCATCAATCAACCTATTAATTTAGGCAGCGGAACCGGTGTTACTATTAAGCAAATTGCTGAAATCGTTGCGGCGAATGTACCTAATGGCCCCGTCGATATCGCTTGGGATATTACAAAACCCAAGGGTGATGCTAAACGCTTAATGGATATGACACGCGCGAACGGATATGGTTTTATGCCGGAAACAACGATTGAAGATGGCATTAAACAAACTATAGCGTGGTACACAAAAAATCGTGAAACCATGAATAATAGATATAATGCATTTACTGAGAAAGCACACTTACCTAAAGAGCTCGCATAATGAAACGTATTGCGATCGTCACAGGCGCAAGCAGAGGTATAGGCGCGGCTGCTGCAAAGCTGCTAGCAATGCAAGGTTATGCTGTTTGCGTCAATTACAATAGCGCGGAAGACAAGGCTGAACAAGTCGTGGCTGAGATTCAGGCCGCGGGCGGTGAAGCCATCGCCATCAAGGCAGATATCGCTTGTCAAACAGAGATTAAAGCTCTTTTTAATATTGTTGATAGTACATTGGGGCCCGTGACCGCTTTGGTCAATAATGCAGGCACCAATGGTGGGGTATCTACCGTAGAAGATATGACTTCTGATGTTTTAACCTCCGTGTTCGCAACGAATGTTTTTGGTACATTTTATTGCTGCCAAGAAGCAATAAAACGGATGAAACTAAATGGTGGCGGTAATATTGTGAATGTTTCTTCTGAAGCAGCGCGCTTTGGTGGCACTCAGCTTGCCCACTATGCAGCCTCTAAAGCCGCCATTAATACGTTTACAGTTGCCTTTGCCCGCGAAGCAGCCGCTCATCAGGTCAGGGTTAATGCGATTAGTCCTGGCGTTATTGACACTGACATTCATGCAAACTCGCCAGCAGACCGAATCAATAAACTGCTTGATAGTTTGCCCATGAAACGCATGGGAACAGTCGAGGAAGTTGCACAACTTATTTCGTGGTTGCTCTCTGACGCCGCAGCATATGTAAGCGGAAGTATAATTCCAATCACCGGATCTAGATAAAAGGAAATGTCTATGTTTCTATCCATATTTGCCGCAACGTGTAGACCCCATAACATTATAGGGTTTCTTGATAATCTGGCAGAGACAGCAGAGAATCTCAATTCTTTCGAAGTGCTGCTCAAACTGGATGAAGGCGCAGACGAGTTAATTGCTCTGATTGAAAATTATAAAAAAACAGCTCGCTTCACTATTAAATATTTAGCAACGCCTGCACTAGATGGTTATTACACTTTAGAGGTAGGCTACAGTGAATTATTGGAGATTGCAGATCCTGACACCTACTTCTGTTGGTTATTAACTGACGAAATTCGATTTGAAACAAAAGGTTGGGATAGCGTCTTAAAGAAATATATAGGCTTTTATCCTGATGATATTTTTCGTATCAAGCTATCCATTTTTCAATTAAAAAATTACAACGATTTCTTCGAATGCCTGCCTGCACCGGACAATTATGCTGTTACGACGCGTAAGTGGTTAGAAATTTCCGGTGGTTGGGGACATTTCTGGGGACCAGACTCATGGCATCAATGTGTGGATTTTTTCCTTGGGCTCTGCAAAAACAAAGATAACCCTTATGGCACGTGGCGCTCGTTTCCCATTTATGACATTGTCGTACAAGGGCAAGAAGCAGGACTAGGCATTACAGATCCAAAAAAGGAACAAGAGCGCGCTATTCGAATTCATAACGGCTGGAAAAAACACAGTACTCATACAGCACAAGAGAATTTTTATAGGCTCGCATTAAGATTGAACGCCCATATTGTCGCGAAAGCTAACAATCTTGATCGCTATATCATAGAAGAGCACACCTCTAAAATGACTGTCAGTCTGTTCGATTTAAATAATAAACTTTACTCTACTTCGAGCTATCGCTTGCCGCGTTTCAGTATAAAATTTATCGTAGGATTAAAAAAAATGGATCGCGTAGCCCTATTTCCAAGGACATATTTTATAGCGAGAAAACTAAAAGCAGTATACAAGAGCGTGACATGCTGTTTTTCTGAAATCACAGCGTGCATATTAAGGCTTCTTGGAATATTAATAAAATTTGTTTATTCCACTGCCCACCTCCTATGCAAACTCACTATTCAGTTTTTTGGACTTTCTTCACTCATTTCGTATTTTAAGAAATTATTTTCTAGTTCTACACTCAAAAAAAATGATAGCAAAAAAAGAAGATACCTATATGACGGGAAAAAATTAGATCCTTTAGCGTAACTATACCCATTACACCTCTAGATGCGAAGTTGTCATCCTGAACGTAGTGAAGGATCAGCTTAAGTTCAAGTGATCTCTCACTACGTTCAGGATGACAACTTCGCATCTTAAAGTAGATTGGTAAAGTTAATCAGCATCACACTTAAAAACCGCTCTCACCTGCTCAGCCTTGGGAAAACCAGGATAGATAAGCTCCCGATTAACAGATCGTTTTTGAGCATGAGGATAAACTCTATCTATATAAGTGTTTTCAGAAGCATTTTCATAACGAATCGTGCAAGCAATACGTAAATCAGTACTATTGATCAATCGTGTCCTATGCAGAAGAAAGCTAGACATAAATAAAACATCGCCAAACGACATATTGCTGGGAATAAAATCCGTTTCATTGTAAAAAGTAGGATCAATTTCATAGAGGTGTTCTGAAATTTTGCCGGGATAAAGACCGCCTAAATGGCTACCTGGAATAAATTCCACAGGAAAATTGACAGCATTCACATCCATAAAAGGTATCCAAACAATGATAGTATCTAAACTTCCCTGTAAAGAAGCCCAGTCTTGATGGGTGCCGATACCATGATAACCCCCAGGAATTTTTAAATCACTCGCCATCACATGTAACACAGGATGAGATTGCAGTGATGGCAATTGAATACCAAAAGATTGAGTCAGATTTACAATCTTTTTGGTCATCAATAAGGACATCACGGAGAACAAATTAGTACACAGCGTTAAACTTGCTATATAGGCTTCTTTATCTAATAAAAGTAATTGAGCCAAGTGTCGATGAACAATGGGTTTTTCACTGGATAACTCGAGCGCTAAACTGCTATCTAAGCGCCTCAGCTGCTGCACAACGATAGTATCTATTTCTAATAATATTCCAGCAATATCTTGCAATTGCTCCCCTATCAAATTAGGAGCGATATAATAACCGTTTTGTTTATAAAATAGAGCGGCTTTATCATGCATACCTTGTTCTCCAAGAATAATAGTGTATAATGCCTGATCACAATTAAAAAGCCAAGCCCAGACAGACATGTTTAAAAGATAAACAGGATTTTTCATGAATAAAACAAAAAAAATAGTCATATTTGGTGATAGAGAGTTTGCAGAAATTGCTTATGAATATTTTACTCATGACTCCTCTTATGAAGTGGTTGCGTTTACTGTTGAAAATGATTTTCTGACCAAAAATACTGTTTGTGGTTTACCTGTTGTTCCATTTGAAAACATTACTTCTCTTTATCCCCCCACTGAAGTGAGCCTGTATATCGCGATTGTCTACGACAAGCTTAATCGTACCCGAGAAAAGTTTTTTAACGCAGGCAAAGAAAAAGGTTACAAATTAGCCTCCTATGTCAGCTCCCGATCTTTCTTATGGCATAATGTAAAAGTAGGAGAAAATTGCTTTATCTTCGAAGATAATACAATACAGCCTTTTGTTGAAATCAAAGATAATGTGGTGCTTTGGAGTGGGAATCATATTGGTCATGGATCTACTATTCATCCTAACTGTTTTATTTCCTCTCATGTAGTCATCTCGGGTGCTTGTCAAATTGGTAGTAATTGTTTTTTAGGAGTCAATAGCACCATTGGCAATCATGTTAGCATTGGTAAAAATAGCTGGGTGAGTTCAGGCGCTATCATCACACGCGATGTACCTGATGGGTCTCTAGTAAAAAGCGCGCAATCAGCAGTCACTGTTTTAAATGAAGGTATATTATTTAGAAAGCTAGCCTCCGTGCAAAACTAAGGGAGTAAATAAAATGCATGAACAATATTATAATGAAATTCAACAACAGGGTTATACTCGAATTCCAGAAGTTTTTAATGCCGAAAATGTAAATGCACTTAAAAAACAAGTACATCAACTATTTGAACAAACATCACAAGATACCTCTCTTTCACGCAATATCCCTGCGCTAAATCAAGGTCATCAAATAATTTATAATTTACAAAATAAAAATATTCATTTTTATAAACTATTTATGCAACAACCCTTGCTCATCAATTTACTCAAACAATGCTTAAATGATGAGTGGTACAAACAGATTCCCAAAGAAAGTCCCAATTTTATTTTGCGTAGCTTACTTGCACGCAGTAGTGGAAATTCAGCGATGCCACTACACATTGACTCTTTTATTCCTAATGCAGGGCCTTATATTTCAATTATCCAGGCGGCTATCGTATTAGAAGATCAAAACCAAGCCAATGGCTGCACTTTAGTGGTGCCTGGATCACATCACTTTGGTCGTTACGCTACGCAAGATTGGCTAAAATACACTGTACCAATAGAATCAAAAGCGGGTGATGTTGTGCTTTGGGATAGCCGCATTTGGCATGGCGCAAGTGCAAATACGACAACAAATAGTCGCTGGTCTGTTATTGCAACTTTTTGTCGATGGTGGATTAAGCAAAATTATGATATTACAGGCTCCATACCAAGCTCCTTTATTCAAGAATTATCGAACGAAGAAAAAGCAGTGTTGGGCTTTTGCAGCCTGCCGCCGCGCGATGAACATCATAGATTAGATATTAAAACTGGATACGAAGTATTCTAATATGACAACTGAATATGAAGAAATTGTAACACATTACGAAGAATGTTTTTTAAAACATGGCGATAACCATAAAGGTGTAGATTGGCCCAATCAAGCAGACCTAGACAAACGTTTTTCTGTGGCTTATGAACTTACTCAAAAAAACGGATTCAAGCCCTTATCATTATTAGATTTTGGTTGCGGTAATGGTCTTTTTATTGATTACCTCACTCAACATCAGCTGTTAGATCAAGTCACATACACTGGACTCGATTTGAGCCCACTTTTTATTTCTTGTTGCCAGCAAAAACATCCGAACTTATCATTCATCTGTGCCGACATACTACAATCCCCTGATTCAATTGGCACTTACGACTACATTATTTTGAATGGCGTACTCACCGAGAAATGCTCTTTGGATTTCACTGTAATGTGGGACTATGCAAAACTTTTATTATCTACCCTATTTAAACATTGCAACATTGGTATTGCATTTAATATGATGTCTGATCATGTTGATTGGGAAAGAGATGATTTATTTCACATGCCTTTTGATATGCTAGCTACTTTCTTAGGGAATAATTTAAGTCGAAATTATCAATTTCGAAATGATTATGGTTTATATGAATTTACGACTTACGTTTATCGGTGACACACATGTACGATACTAAAAAATCAGTCAATATCCGCGATACCGAAATATTTTTACATACCTACAACCGCTCTCTTGATTTATGTGCACGCATGAATTATGAAGTTGAAGTATTAGAATTTATCGATAGTTTAGCAAGTACCGATGTATTGTATGATCTAGGTGCCGCAGAAGGTCGATTTACAATATATGCTGCAACAAAAGGCATCCGCGTTGTTGCTTTTGAACCTGAAAATAAAAATTATCACGTTTTCACAGAAAATATTAAACTTAATCCAACTGCAAGCAACAACATTACTGCCCATAACTTAGCAGTAGGCAATGCTAATACAACTGCTACCATGTCTATTGGTCAGCCTTGGGCCGGCGGTCATCAAAAAGTAGTGAATACGGCACCTGGAAGAATAGATTTTAATTTTACGGCTGTTGAGGAGCAAACCATTTCAGTTGTCACACTCGATGATTTTATTCAAACAACAAAGTCGCCTAAACCGACGGCTATAAAAATTGACGTTGACGGTTCTGAAATACCCTTTATACAAGGGGCAACTAAAACATTAGCGTCTTCAGAGTTGAAAAAAATAATATTTGAATTATGTATTATCGATGAGGGATATCCTATTATTACCGACATCTTAAAACAGAATCATTTTACTGAAGTCAATCGTTTTAAAATACCCAACGAACCGAATCTTTACAATATTATTTTTGAAAAAAATAATTGAGCAAAAGTACTGCAACCTGAGGTTATTGTCAATGCCGTGGAAAAAAATGGGGCTAATCTTTCAACCAAATGATGAATTTGAATGGATGACAAGCCATGCACAAGTACCCACCGTCTACGTCATGAATGATAGATTACGTGTTTTTTTTTCTACTCGTAATAAAAATGGCAAAAGTCAAATTGCCTGCATGGATCTAGACAAGAGAAATCCTGCTAAGATTATAAAACTATATGATAAGCCTTTGCTTGGTTTTGGAAAACCAGGCACTTTTGATGATGATGGAGTCATGCCTAGCTCTCTCATTAAACAAGATAATAAATTATTAGTATTTTATACTGGCTGGAACCAGCGTCTCACTATCCCTTACCATAATGCAATTGGCGTTGCTGTCAGTCATGATAATGGGTTAACGCTAGAAAGACTCTATGATGGCCCTATTCTCGATAAAACCTTACTGGAACCTTATTTGGCTGTCACACCCTCCGTGCTCAAAGAGCAGGATGCGTGGATGATGTGGTATAGTTCTGGTATTAAATGGGAAAAGATCGACCAAAAATACGAACCCACTTACATCATTAAATATGCGACTTCTGCTGATGGCATACACTGGGATCGACCCAATCACACCACTATTGACCAGAAACATTCAAATGAAGTGTTCTCAAGCCCTAATGTATTAAAATTCAATGATATATTTCATATGTGGTATTGTCATCGCAACACGACTGATTATCGTCACGGTGATGGCGGTTATCGCATTGGCTATGCCGAATCTTCTGATGGTTTAGTTTGGCAACGTAAAGATGATGAAGTGGGTATTACTCTATCTGAGACAGGTTGGGATAATAAAATGCTCTGCTACCCACATGTCGTCAATGTCGATGGTGTACTTCATATGTTCTACAATGGTAATGATTTTGGTAAGAGTGGCTTTGGCTACGCTGTTTGGGAACACTAAATTATAAATTAACTGTAACCGCTCACCGACGTCATTGCGAACGAAGTGAAGCAATCCAGCTCGAAAGCAAAGCTTAGCACCTCAGATCAGCTTTCTGAAGTCTTGCTTTCGAGCTGGATTGCTTCGCTTCGCTCGCAATGACGACAGTGGAGTTAGCTGTTACACGATCAGCAGCTCAATGTGAGCTAGAGGGCTGAGCTGATAAAACAACTAATCTTTAGATGGAAAGCCTATTTTATGTTTCGCACTACGAATCGTTTTTTTCAAATAACATCAGCTGCTCTATTTGTTTTGAGTCTTACCACGTTAATCTTTCTCTTTTTCGCCAGCCAAAAAGGATTTGATATTGGAGATGAAGGATTTCATCTACTTGCAGCTCAGTTTCCGCAAGAGGTACAAATATGGCCGAACGTAGCGCATATTTATACTGGTCTTATGTTTCATCTGGTAGGTCAGAATATCATTAAATTAAGAATTCTCAGTGAATTTATGTTGTTCTCTTCATCCATGCTTTTCTTTTTTGGTCTTATGCGACTCACATCAGTAATTTATCCTACTATCATTCACACCAGCTTTAAGATCATCGCATGCGCAATGATATCCTTGGGCGCATTATTTTATTATATACATTTTGATACAACACCTTCTTATAACACACTCAATGCCATTTTATTAAATACAGCCGCAGGCTTTCTATGTTTTTATTTGGCTCGCCAGTGGTTATTTTCTATATTTATCACAGGACTATTGATTGGTATTGATTTCTTAATAAAATTTCCAACAGCGATCTCGCTTACGGTATTATTTACAATCGTTTTAATAATATGGCCACAAGCAAATCGCCACAGAAAACATTTGATTCAGAAAATCAGCCTATTACTTTTAGGGATAGTGACATGGATCCTATTGCATAGTCTATTTCTACAGCCCTTGGCAACTTTATGGAACACTATATTCCATGGCATTCAAACACTGCTTACTTATGGTGCTCATAAACCACTTTATCGGTTACAGTACTACACTCTCGAAATTATTCAGCTCATTACATATAGTTTAATAAATTTCTGGGAAATCTATCTTGCATTACTTGCTGGCTTGCTCATCACTTATTGGGGGGGATTATATTTCATACCACTCTTTTTCTTAGCAGCCTTACATTCATTTACACTTGATTTTTATAAAGGCGGTTCAATTCAAAGTATTTCATTAGTTAATATTTACACAGCCTGGTTATTGCTATTTTTATTTTCAGTTATTATGACTTTGATTCAGCAAAATAAATTAATTATTTTTAAAAATAGCATCACTGCAAAGCGTTTATTAATAATTTCAATGCTGCTTTTACTATTACCTTTTGCAGGCGCCGTAGGTACTGCCAATGTCATTACACTTAATCTCACCCAATATATGGCAGCCTGGTTTGGCCTGATGATAATATTATTGTCTGTCCTTACGTACTGTTATAATAATCAATGGATATTTTTAAGTGGTACATTAACCATCAGTCTATTTGCTGCCTGCCAAATTATATCAGCGGGTTTTATCGCGCCCTATGATCTAAACAAACCTATTCAATATCAAACTATCCCTACTGCGATAGGTAACCCTCCTACCTACTTAAAATTAGATATAGCAACTCATGAATTTTTTAATCAATTAAATCAAATTGCAAAAGGTAATGGCTTCAAGCCAGGCAATGATATATTTACATTTGGCACCATGCCCGGCGCAGTATTTGCACTGGGTGGAAAATCACCTGTTGTTCCGTGGTACTTTGCTACAAAAGAAATTAATGAACGACTTTTATTACAAGCTTCACCACAAAGACTAAAAAATGCATTTATTTTACAAAATGCAACCAGTCTTATGAACATGCCAAATTTAGCAAAATTTGGCATAAAATTTCCAGAAAATTATATCTTATGCGGCCAACTGACTTGGCCACTGACAGGGGAATGGGTTCGCTTGTGGAAACCGAAAAATTTATGATACTTGAGGACTTAATTCGTCAACTTGAGGCGTATCAATAGAAGGACGTGGTTTTTTAGCATGACCAATTCTATCTTTAAGCTTCAAGAATGGTTGCTCAAGTTTATAATAAGATATTGTTACAATCGTTAACGTTATTATAGTAACAGTGAGGTCTACCCCAAGTTTACTTGGGAGATAAGTCATTCGCGACACCATTAAAACCACTGGCCAATGCCAGAGATATAGTCCATATGAAACCTTACCTATCCAAGTCAACGGCTTCATTTCAAGCAACCAGCGCAATGGAGGTAAAGGACACCATACGGCAGAGGCGATCAACACAGCTGAAAATAATGCGACAAGACTAAATAATCCTAGATAGACTTCTCCATGACTGAGGAAATCAGGCACAGCAATGCCTATCAATCCAATCAATGAAATCAACCCAGCCCAAGATAAAATCTTTCGGCTCATGCCTTTTGGTGTATATCCCCAATGTAATAGCCACGCAACAAGTGCACCATATAATAAATTGTCAAAGCGTAAGTCAGTGCGGAAATATATCCAAAGAGCTGGGCCTTCATGCCACATTAAAAATCGTGCAACAGCGGGTGCGATAATCCCAGCAAATAAAAATAACAACACTATTGGACGCGGTACGCGTAGCAGAACCAATAACAAACAAGGCCAAACAATATAAAATTGTTCTTCGACGGAAAGCGACCATAAATGTGTATACATTTCTTGATGGCGTTCAACAATATGCTGCCAATCTGTAGCTAATGTCCAATTCCATATATAAAGAACGATACGCCACACATCAGATAATGCTAATAAAAATTTTGCGAACGGTTCCATTATTAGCGTGTAAAGCAAAACACCTAGAACTACGGCAAAAAGGGCAGGAAGTAGTCGTAACGCACGTCTCAAGTAAAACTTATTGATACTAATTGAGCCATGGCGTCTTTGCTCTTGTAATAGTATTGAGGTGATAAGAAAACCGCTTAATACAAAAAATAGATCAACACCAAATTGGCCAGTTTTTAAGGTGCCTAAATGACAGAAAAACACCATGAGAAAAGCTATCCCACGTATACCGTCTAAAGCGAGAATACGACTCACTGAAAAATTGTTTAACGCCATGGTGAAAACTCCCTAAACTATATTAAATTTATTGTTTCTGATGTGGCTGGAATAATAAATAAACCTGTTTATTATCTAGCTGTAATTCACCTATTTTAGTAGCATGTAATTCACTTAAAAAACGACTCGCCTTTTGGCCATCCCAAAACTCGCTTTTACTACTCAGAAGGTTTGACTCAATTAGTACATAATGATTTGGCACTAAGTGAGACTGTTTTATTTTTCTACTCATCGCATACTGATTAAGCGCTGTTTCATAATAGGGGTTAAGTCCGAACGCATTGTGTGATTTTGTACAAGCGTAGAATCCAATTAAATTTTTATCATCTGTGCTAATAATTGCAATTGAATTATTTTCTATATACTTAGCCAATGGAGCATATGTTTGACAGCCAGTCTCAGCTAATTTTCTAGATACATCTGTTAACCAAGGTGCCCCTGAGTCTGATAGCAAAAATGGTTGCGAAGGTCTAGTTAGTCGCTGGCGCTAAATAGAC
>DHJK01000185.1:17071-17465 GCA_002404295.1 Legionellales bacterium UBA4722 | reverse complement strand
AAAAAGAAAAATTAGTAGCTATTGATTAAACAATCTTTATTTAAAGGTATTTTATGCGGAATGATTATATTTATGCTTTATTTAGCTATCATGTATATGATAATACATCAACTACTCTTCCGTTAGGGTGGGAACCATTTAATGGTGGTTTTTCTTCTCTGACTCCACAAGATGATTTTTATGCATTGTCTTTTATTAACAAGTCGAGTAAACAAATAATTGTTGCTTTCAGGGGTACTCAGACATTTGAAAATCTTGTAAAAGAAGATATTTTAGGGATTGCATTTGATAATCCTCCTCCTTTATTTGTAAATAATGCAGTGCCATATGTGGAAGCTGTGCGTACTCACGTATTTAATCAGTATCCTGATTTTGAAATCAGTTTTACAGGACA
>DHJK01000185.1:0-16973 GCA_002404295.1 Legionellales bacterium UBA4722 | reverse complement strand
TTTGAAATCAGTTTTACAGGACATTCATTGGGCGCAATCCTTGCAGAGTTATGCGCTGTCAAATATAAAATGCAGGCAGTCACCTTTGAGAGCCCTGGATCAGGTCGCATGATTATTGATTTGTCTCTAAAACAACTATTACCTCCAGATTCACTTACAAAAGCGGCAGAATATATTATTAGTTATCAAGCTGCAATCAGCTCTATCAATAGACACAACCCTTATCTTGGAACACGTATCCGGCTTTATCCTGATCCTCCTCTCATTGATCCGATCCTTGTTTCTTACGAATATGCTACTCCATTCATTAATCCATGCGCTTCTATGGATTTACCGACACCGAGTATTTTTGGACAATACTCTACTCACCAGCATCACATGAAAGAGGTATTAGCACAGTTTGATCCAGAAGAAGGCGCACTTGTTTATAGTATATATCCTCCGCTTGAACAGAATGACCTTAACCATGGCTACAATTATGCCTACAACCTGTGGCTAAATTACGATGAAAACCGTTATTATTGGGACAAAACAATAGAGAAAATGTATTTTCCAGTTTGTGGTTACCATCAAACACTAGAAGTTTATAAAGAAAATTATATTAAAAGAGGACTTCATCGAAATGTAAACGCTGATCAACAGGTAGGCATTACTATTAATGCCCCCGGTAGCTCCCGTTATCCTGCTTTGACTATCTGGAGCACCACCACCGGAAAAGACACCTTAATTTTTGGCAAAGGAAAATTTAAAGTTATCGCGTATGGCTTTAATACCTACAAGTTCACACGAGATGCAGAAGTCAGTTGTGATGTAGAACAAATGACATTGGATAGTAATCGCGAAAGCAGTTTGTTGATAGGCAATCAAGGGGTGCAAGGGTATGCACTTAATTATAATACTCCGTCAGCATTCAAACCTACGTTATATTTATCCAATGGCTTGAAACTGCCGTGGGTTCGCACGCCAGGTGAAGCAAAAGAAACGCATCATATTTCTATGGGTGGCCGTGCTGCTATTTCAGACCCAGATTTTGCGATTGATTTTCCAACAGTACGCTTTAGTAATTCACCTTCTGGGCAATTCAATATATTAGCAGGTGAGGTATATCAATATAATGAACCGAGTTATTTACTAGCGGCTTCTTCATCCGGGTTGATTTATAACTTAGTTGCAACCATCAGTAGACAAGGTAATTATTTGACTCTCTATCAACAAACATTATCAGGAGAAATTATTAATAAAAAGACGATAACAGAAAACCATTTTAAAGATCAGTGTCCTGAAGTGAAAGGTGGTGATCATGTATATGTTAGCTTTCCTGAGATAATTCAACTCTATGAAAAAGCAGGAGTATTACATCTTTTCTCTATGATTAATTGTCATCAAGAAATATTACCACCTGAGTTTGAGAGTCGTGAATATAGTATAGAGGCATATAATGCAAGGCTATGTAGCGACTACACTAATTTCATAGATAATGAGGAAGTGGTGTTCTCATGTGGGGGAGTTTCAAAGTGTATAGATAAAAAAACATATAATTCTTCTTATCAATTCGATAATTTTGAAAATAATTTTGAATGTGACACAAGTAAACTCCATTTTTTTATGCCATCTATGCATTATTCTTTAAAATCTGGTAATAAATTTGTCACTATTAATCCTGATATGGATGATACAACAGGCAAGATTATGGGTAAGGGCGATGCTTTTATACTAGATAGTCATAATAATCGGTTATTTACTTTTGAATCACCTTTATCTAATGATCATGATCATTTTTATTCGCCAGGCGCTGCGTTGCCAAATGACGATACACTTATTATTGGATTTAAGTTCAATCATTTCCTTTCAAGAGAGGTGCCAGGATGGGCTCTTAATCCTTATGCTATATATTGGGAAACGTCTAGCCTTGCTTATTTTAAATCTAGTGACGCCACACCCTTACGAATGCCTGCATCAACTCTTTTATCTGCTTCTACGCTGCTTAGTATGACTCAAGCAGATTTGCCAAATATAGGACTATGTATTTTACTCGCAGTTAATATAATGTTGATTGGGTATGCTGCACAAAAAGCAACAAAGCATGCTTATCAATGTGCTACCGGTTTTTTTTCGGAAAGGCGCCGAATAAATGCCTTGTTGAAACAAGATAAAGACAATGATGTAGAATGTCAGCTTCGTCCATTCGATACAGACAAAAAACAAGAAGGCTATGATACTTTTTCAGAAGCGACTTCTACCACTTGTCAACAGAAAAAAACACACTCTTATCAAAAACATAAGAACAGCGCGTTTATCACATTTTCAATGCACAATAAAAATAAATTTTCCCGTCCTCTTGCTACATTAGAAAATGATAGGGCACAAAACAAAAAAATGTGTGTGATGATGTAGATGTCTCATCAAGATATTCCCAATGGGAACCATAGTAAAACTAAGCCATTAATACTGCTAACGATCTGAAAATAGGAACGCTGCATGGAACATGTATAAGGTAAAAACATGGTAGTGTCGATCCGACAGCCTTATAGGACATAGGGGCGTTGTTGTCCGAAGTGAGATTCAATAATCTATAACAAGCTTTTTTCTAACTCATTAATCAAATCTCGTAACCGTGCAGCTTCTTCAAACTCAAGCTGATGCGCATGGTTATACATTTGTTTTTCTAGTTCTTGAATTTTTGCTTTCAGTGCTGAAGGACTTAACGCGAGGTATTCTGCATTTTTATCAGCAACTTTGGGATAGATTTTTCCACGCACTGAATTGGGTGCATAAGCGCCTTCCATGATATCACGCACTGCTTTACGCACGCCTTGAGGAGTAATGCCATTTGCTTCATTGTGGGCATGTTGTTTGATACGGCGACGAGCTGTTTCTTTCATTGCACGATCCATCGAACCTGTTATTTTGTCGGCGTATAAAATGGCTTTACCGTTAATGTTACGGGCAACACGGCCAATGGTTTGAATCAAAGCTGTTTCAGATCGCAAAAATCCTTCTTTATCGGCATCCAGGATTGCCACTAACGAAACTTCCGGCATATCCAATCCTTCACGTAATAAGTTAATCCCGACTAAAACATCAAAAGTGCCGGAACGAAATTGCCGAATAATTTCTACACGTTCGATCGTATCAATATCAGAATGCATATAACGCACGCGCATACCGTGCTCTTCCAGATAATCAGTTAATTCTTCCGCTAATCGCTTCGTTAATGTCGTTACTAATACACGCTCATTCACAGCTGTACGTTTAGGTATTTCCGATAACAAATCATCGACTTGATTTTTTGCAGGACGAACTTCAACTTCAGGATCGAGTAATCCTGTTGGACGCACTACTTGCTCTGCAATCGTTCCAGCTAACTTTAATTCATATTCTGATAATGTCGCTGAAACATAAATTGTTTGTGGTGCACGATCACAAAATTCCTCAAAACACATGGGGCGATTATCCAATGCAGAAGGTAAGCGAAACCCATATTCCACCAGCGTTGTTTTGCGTGATCGATCTCCGCGATACATGCCGCGTATTTGTGGAATAGTGACATGCGACTCATCCACAACTAATAACGAATTATCAGGCAAATAATCAAATAACGTCGGTGGCGCTTCACCGGCTTTCCTACCTGACAAATAACGTGAATAATTTTCAATACCTGGACAATAACCCAATTCATTCATTAATTCTAAATCATAAACAGTGCGCTGCTCTAATCGTTGCGCTTCAACTAATTTGTTTAAGCTATTAAGCTCAGCCAGACGTGATTTAAGTTCTGGTTTAATGTTTTCAATAGCACCCAGGATTTTTTCACGTGGTGTAACGTAATGGCTTTTAGGATAGATCGTTAATCGTGGCACACGTCTTAACACTTCGCCTGTCAGCGGATCAAAATAAGAGAGGTTTTCGATTTTTTCATCGAATAATTCAATACGCACTGCGTCTTTTTCTGATTCTGCAGGATAAACATCAATAACATCTCCATGAACACGATAAGTCGCGCGATGTAAATCGATATCGTTGCGCGTGTATTGCAACTCCGCCAAACGTCGTAACAATTCCCGATGATCAATCGGATCACCTCGATCCAAATGCAACATCATGCTTAAATAAGTTCGTGGATCACCTAAACCGTAAATAGCAGACACCGTGGCAACCACAATCGAATCTGGACGCTCTAATAACGCTTTAGTCGCTGATAAACGCATTTGCTCGATATGCTCATTAATAGCTGCATCTTTAGCTATATAGGTATCTGATGAAGGCACATACGCTTCTGGTTGGTAGTAATCATAATAAGAAACAAAATATTCTACTGAATTTTCTGGAAAAAATTCTTGCATCTCGCCATATAATTGTGCGGCTAGGGTTTTATTGGGCGCCATGATTAACGTTGGACGTTGAATGGATTGGATAACATTCGCAATCGTGAATGTTTTACCCGAACCCGTGACCCCTAAAAGGGCTAGGTGAGCCAACCCATCTTCCACACCCGTAATCAGTTGTTTTATCGCCGCAGGCTGGTCGCCGGCAGGCTTAAATGGTGAGTGAAGCTTAAATAATTGTGACATGATAGAAATACCCAGAAAGATGCATTATAATCAAATTTAGACCGTTTTTCATAACTAATAGCATACTAAGCGAGAATACAACATGATTAAAGACTTATCTGCGCGCGTCCAACGCATCAAGCCCTCCCCTACCTTAGCTGTGTCAGCTAAAGCGGATGAACTTATGGCTGCAGGTAAGGATATCATTAATCTGGGCGTGGGTGAGCCGGACTTTGATACCCCTGATTTTATTAAGAAAGCGGCTATCACCGCGATTGAGCAGGGCTTTACCAAGTATACGGCTGTGGATGGCACGGCTGGGCTTAAAAAAGCCATTATTAAAAAATTCGCACGGGATAACCAGTTAACTTATACACCCGCACAAATTATTGTCTCTTGTGGGGCAAAACACAGTTTTTATAATTTATTTGCTGCGCTCTTAAATGAAGGTGACGAAGTTCTGATTCCCGCTCCTTATTGGGTCTCTTATCCTGATATGGCAAAACTCGCGGATGCGACGCCTGTTTTTATTAATGCGGATATTAATCAGCATTTTAAGATTACACCTGCGCAATTAGAAGCTGCTATTACGCCTAAAACGCGATTACTTGTTTTGAATAGCCCTTCTAATCCATCAGGGGTTGCTTATACAGCGGCTGAACTTGCTGCGTTGGGTCAGGTTTTATTGAAGCATCCTTCTATTATTGTGGCGAGCGACGATATCTACGAACATACGCTCTGGACAGAAGCACCATTCACGAACATCGTAATGGCTTGCCCAGAACTTTATGATCGCTCCATTGTTATCAATGGCGCTTCCAAATCGTATGCTATGACAGGCTGGCGTATTGGTTACACCGCAGGCCCTGCGCATATCATCGCAGCGATGAAAAAAATTCAATCCCAAAGCACCTCTAACCCAACCAGCATCGCGCAGGTTGCCGTTGAAGCTGCTTTAAATGGCGATCAATCTTGTATCACAGTTATGACTAAAGCTTATAAAGAACGTCATGACTTTGTAGTTGGCGAGCTCAATAAGATGCCCGGCGTAAAATGCCTGCCCGGCGACGGCACTTTTTATGCATTCCCCAGCATGGAAGGCGTGATCCAACGCGCTGAAAAGATCAACAATGATCTAGAGTTAGCCGACTATCTCTTACAAACAGCTGGCGTCGCTGTCGTCCCCGGCTCCGCCTTCGGCGCTCCAGGCTACATTCGTATCTCCTATGCAACCAGCATGAAGAACCTAGAAGAGGCTATGAAACGGATAAAAACAGCGTTAGACAAAATTTAGTACGATTTTTCATCATGTTAAGTAAATAAATGTAAATAAAATATTGACGGAAAACAAAAGCAATATTAGTATGCACTGCATCTAAACCGAATATTCCCCGATAGCTCAGTCGGTAGAGCAAATGACTGTTAATCATTAGGTCACTGGTTCGAGTCCAGTTCGGGGAGCCAGTAGAATCAAGTAATTACAAATACCCACGCAAAATTCAAAATCTTCATGTAGAAGCAATGTAGAAAGATCAGCCTGTTTTTTTCAGCCCCTCATTAAAATTATTATCATTTGCTGCTTGATTAGACTTATCTTGCGGGTATTCAAAAAACTCTCTAAGCATAGACTCAAGCTCAGCATCCCACTCTTTATGTTCTTTTATGTAGCTAAGCAAGATTGGAAAAATTTTTGAATGATTTTTTTCTAATACTCTTAGAGCTGCTTTAAAACCTGATTTTCTAGGCTTGTTTTTAACACCACCCAGCTCAGAATGTGAATTAGCATAACATACTAACGGATAACAGCCACGAGAGCTTTCCACGACAAGAAAGCCGATATCCCCAGCTTCTGACTTAGTTAAAGGATAAGCTTCGATAAATTTTTCAATCAAATAAAGATCGTTTTTCTCAACATGTTCTTTTAACTTAGTAAGTTCTTGCTGCGCTGATTCAGGATTATTGGCTTTTAAAAATCTAAATATGCTATAACAAACAACTTTTCTATAGCAGGGGCTGGGAGATAGGTATGGATGTATTAATAGGCGTTTTTCTATCATGTGAAAAGTCATAGGATTGTTACCTCTTAGAATTGATAACGCGGTGTTTGTCGCTGTACTGTCGCTGTAATTGACCTACTAACTATAGCACATGTTGATCAAAATTTCTACAGCTGCGAGGTGTTTTGTGAGGTGATTTTCCATGCTTTTAATATCTAATCAAGGGATTAAGGTTGAAATTTTATTTCCTACTACAGCAGTACCACTGCCCCTCTTCATTTCTTTGCTTATTCTAAGAAATAACTATAGCCTGTCAAATCAGATTTTTTCTATATTTTCAATACGTTAAAATTTATTTTTTCATTATTCCCACATCTTAATTTTCCCAACTATACTAAATAAGCTGAATCTCATTTCAATTTGATTGGGGAGAATTACAATGCCTACTGATACTATGTCGTATGGACAATGCCTTGGCAATCTGGGACTTGTATGGGATTCCAAAAAAGACCCCGAGGGTCTTAGTCGTGCTGTGATAAAAAAAGCTTATAATGGTCTAGCTCTTAAGCATCATCCAGATAAAGCGCCATCTGGAGAAGAAAAAATATACGAAGAGAAATTTAAGACTATCAGTGATAGCTATAAGCAGCTCGAACAGGCTGAATTTAAAATAGCGAATTTCAAAGATCGAGCATCTCTAAGACAAGAAAAAGGAGGAGCGGCTCAAGCAAACGCTGAGGCCATGAAAGAAATAGCTACAGGGTCACCAGGCGCTAAGCTTTTTCAGGAAAACATTCAAAGCCTTCAAACTACTTTAGCAGAGTGGAACAAGCTACCCAAAGCAGATTTATGGAGGGAAAAATGGGAATCATTTGCTTATCGCGAAACAAAAAAAATATATCAACGAACACGTTTATTAAATACAATTGAAAAGCATTTTGACTTATTGCTCGAATGCTCTCAACGAAATACAAACAAACAACTTGATGATACTCCTTGGAATACAGCTCTTGTTGAAACAACTGCTCTCCTTTCTAAAGCAGTGAAAATGATAGCTGAGCTTCCTGATGACAACAGTCAATTACTTGATGTCGAACTTTTATTTAAGCCCATAGAACAGGCGATTGAAAAGGGTCATGAAGCAATAGGACTGTTAAATAAAATTAAAAAAGATCCAAACGCACAGACAGTCTATAACGATGGGTTAATGCTTACTGCTGCATTGCTACAGCGCGCGAATAGTGATTTTGCAGATCTGCTTAATTTTCCGGATCATAACTGGCATCATAAAGCTGACGATAAACCGGTCAAGGAAATGAATTCATTATGTGATGATTTTCTTAAGAAGATAGTAAATAGAAAAGATGACGCCAAAGCTAATAATGAGCTAAGAATCAACCTTGAGGAATACACAAAAACTGTCGGTTCAACTAGTTCTCTTTATTGGCAAAAGTTCAAACATAGCTTACTTGATTTTCTCGGATTAAGCTCTCGTCTTGTAAGTGATTCTAAACGTCCTTACTTTGATGAACACATTGTGAAAAGCAAATTTGTTAGTTCAATTAAGTTATTTTCTTCTCCCGAAAAAGAAGAAAAAAAGACAACTGGGTTAGCTTCTCCTAAAATAGAAAAAAAAAGGGGCAAATGAATATGAACATAACATTCTGATCAACGCGCTAATGCTGCACACTCAACTCGGCTCTTGATTTTATATCCGCAAATTTTCTACTAGACTCATGCTCTTTTCGACGCGGCTCGCATTTGGGGGCTACGTCAAATCGGGCTAAATAGGGCTTGCTCCAATCCTGCATCGCAATAAGCGGATAACCGTCCGATCTATCCTGCGATTTGAAAGTGCCAGATCAGATCTGGACTACTACAAATAAAAAGATCCAGCGCCATCATTCAATAGCTACTCGTCTGAAAATAACCTAGTTGCTGGAAATAACTCTCCGATTTCAACTTTATCTTGTTTGTTAAATTGATAATGATGTTTATTTCAAGATGAGCGGAAAAGAAAACTATTCAAATACACTCTAAGATCAACATATAAGTCAGATTCTGCATCATCTGTAATTTGTAAAAATCTCTTGTAGTCTAAGAGAGGTAAATGCGAAATTCCAGCGGCGATGCAAGCTTCTTTTACAGTCAATCCGCTTTCTATCCCTTTGATTACAGCATTTTTTCTTTCAATAGTAATTTTTTTCATGTATTTTCTCGTGTATTAAATTCACTTTTCATCTCTTCAAGTTCCTGAGCAAGTTTAATTACTGCAATATTTGTAGCATGTATTTTTAAAGTATTCATTATTACCTTTGCTTGCTCTGGTGTAATATTTTGTCTGGCTAATTGCCGAAATACTTCTTCGCTCATGGGCAGCAAAGCAGAGCATTTTGACAAATCGTCTGGGAAATTAAGATTAACAGTAGCATCATTGACCGTACCATACATACGTGGAACAAGCTTGGCTGCTAACCATTTTCGAGTATCTATGCGCAGTTTTGCGCGATTAATATGTTCATGGTCAATCACCGGCCTACCTTCATCATTAGTTACATAATCACTGGAAGCATCATCAGCAATAGTAAGAATTTCATCAATTATCACTTCAATTTGTTGGCGCTTTGCTCGCGCGTAATGGTCGGAAAATTCTTTATTCTTAGCTAGCCAGTTGTAGATAGTATCGGAATTAGGCCAATGAGGATTTTCTTTGCACAATGCTTTAATACCTTTACTTGTAGTAGCTATCACTTCGCAAATTTCATGTGCCAACTTAATAGTGTATGTGGTTGGCCTACCCACATTCTTTTTTTTCTTGTTTGAATTCATAATTTCAACTCCTTATCGATTACTCTTTGAGAACTCAACAAACTGCATTGGCTTAAGTTTTGGATGGCCTAAATATTGGAATGAGTTAGGCTCAAACCACAACGCAATAGTTCCCTCCCATTCACCATTTCGCTGCTTATCGCATCGCCAAATGCAGTCAGGTTTATTTAGTTTTTCAAGCTGACTGTGATTAAGACTATTACCATTGCCCTGTTGTCGTAATAAATCTTCTTTCTCTTTATTGCGCCAAACAGTAAAACAGTTATCAGCAAGATCACTGATTGCACCGGTACCCTTAATATCAAGCTTTCCTGGGATTTGTGTTTCATCATTTGTTTTTCGGGGGTGAGCAACAATGTGTATTTGACAATTAAACTGATTTTTAAAATCACATAACTTTTCAATGAAAATTTTTTGCGCCTTAAAATCATCTTCATCAATACCACATTTCATGAATGAATCAATCACAAAAACATCAATTCCATATCGTTGATGCGCATAGAGAAACACTTCTAGTAGGCGCTCAACCTTAGCTGTACCAACTAGATCAAACAACCACAATTTATCACCATACCACTCATGGATTTTGCGTATATATTCTTCCGTAGGCTCTTTAACGGCTGATGCTTGCCGCGTTAAGCGCATGAGCAATTTCTTTGGTTTAATCTCAAGAGATGCTATGCAAACTCTAGCACCTTGTGCCATCAACGATAAAATAACATGTCCTAGAAGTTGTGACTTACCGTGCCCATTGATGCCACCCCAAATAGTAAGCTCATCAGGTCTGAATAAAATCTTACCTATTGCATATTGCCACGGTGGGTTGTAACCATGCTCTTTACCCGCTTTAGGATAGAATTCACCAATGACTTGATCTGCATATAAGCTGGCAGATTTCAGTTCTGCTGGCTCAATAAACTTTGCTTCCTGAAAACATCTATTAATTTCATTAACAGTAACGCCTCTTTGCAGGCATTCGTTAGCATCCTTATAAGGTAAGGTCACGACACGGCAGCGGTGACGGCCTAAACGACTTGACAGCTCCATAGCTGCTGCATTGCCGGAGGAATCAGAGTCTAAACAAAGATAAATTTCATCGAATATAGCAAGTCGGTCATATTCAGATTCAATCCACTTATGCTTGTCACCTATGCCACCACCAAAAGGTACTGATAAGCTAGGAATACCATATTGGTGAAGTGACAAAGTATCTAGTTCGCCCTCAGTTATTGCAATTGATCTGGTATTTGGTGAGATTAAATGCCAGCCAAACAAACAAGGCTCGCAATTTGCTTCGGCTCGAATCTGTTTTTTTCCGTCTGGCCGATCTAATGAAAGATATTTTACAAAAATTAATTCATTATCACGCCAATATGGAAACACTATCTCTCTGCCAAGTTCACCAATTTTAAAATCATTAATGGTTTTTAAAGTCAACATTCTGTTATTGATAAGATAATCTAAAATAACAGACTGAAATTTTAGTAATGGTATTTTTTTAGATGATGGTCGAGTGAAGTTCTTTTGCTTATATCCATCAAATTTAGGATTAGCTACCCCAAGATGTACCTGCGCTTCCTTTAATGCTGTTAGCAAAGAGATTTTGCGAGTTGCCGCCCATAAGTCAAGAAGGTCGCCACTATACTCATTGCCAAGAGAAAAGTCGCACCAGACGCCTGCTTTTTGACCATGAAGACGAATTTTTAATGACTTCCCTGGTTCCCCATCAATATTACCAATACACCATTCATTGCCTTCAATTTTTCCTCGTGGAAACAGATAACGTGCTATTTCTTCTGCTTGTTGCGCCAAAAGCTCTGCAATTTTCTTAAAGTTTTTCATAGCCAACCCCCGCCATCATGTCTGTTTCAGGGTGAGCTGGTTTTTTTCCAGCGATAGGAGGGTTGATTGAGTTATTGATAAATCGCTCAATGTGAGAAGCATCGCGAAAAATCAATTCAATATCATCATAACGTTGACACCTCTCGTTTTCACCCATGTTGTATGGAGTCATAGCGCATCCATTGATGGCTTGTCTCAGTTGTTCTTCGGGGTAGTTTTTCAGCGCCTCAGAAATTATGCGTTGGCGTTTGCCATCCAGTTTTGCGTGTGGGTGATTCATTTTATCCTGCCAGTGCATAAATATATTTTTTATGACTGTTAGATTTGCAGAAGCAATACCCTCATCTTTATGTTCTTTTGTTTGTTCTAATGATCTTTCTATTATATTCCCGTCTGAATTTTGGACGTTGGCTACATGAAAATCTTGACGTTGGCTCTCAAAATCCTTACGTTGGTTTTTCCTACGTTGGGATTTTGTACCTTGGATTTCGACATTATCATCAAGATGAAGTGTGTACATGGTTGAACGGCGGTAGCCATGATTATCATGACGATGTTTTTTTGAGATTAGTTTAAGACGCGATATTTCATTAATATGGCATATTGCTGTGGCACGACTAATACCACACTCTTCAGCGATGGTATTTAACCCAGGCCAACATTGCCTTGATGGATTAGCATGGAAAGCCAGCATAAATAGCACGAATTTTTGGCACCCAGAAAGCGGTTGCTCTAATGCCCATTTCATTGCATCAATCGACATGACAGCCTTCTCCTTTAATAATCCAATAAAATGCAAATAAATTTGATCGCAGCGTCGTATTCATGAGGTAGTAGATATTCGAAAATCTGCCTTTTCATAAATTCATATTTTTGATCTTCATTCATTTCATTGGGCGGGAGTTGCAGCAAGAAATTTTTGTAATGAATTTGGCTTGAAAATCTATTATCATTAGATTTCATATTTAGTTCACAGCCGCATAATCTTTCAGAGGGTTGGCGGCATTCTTCTTTGTAGCTAGACATTATCCATCCCCTCCTTTTGATATTCGCTTGTTGAATAAACGAGCTCATGTCCTTCAAGCCATGCGATAACATCAGATTTACGGTAGAGTACGCGACCAGAGCATTTTCGATAGGGGATTCCCTTTCCTCGCCACCGATTTGATTCAAGGGTTTTAACAGAAGTATTTGTTACTGGCGCTACAGTCTCTTGTCCAAAAAATGCCTCGTTTGGAGCGCTCCAGAACAACTGGATAAGTTCAGCGTCAGATTTTTTTAATCTCTTGTTACGTTGTTTTCTAGGAATAATTTTTTCATTGTGTTTTGGTAATGAGCTATTAGCATCCATTGCTATTTCTCCGTAAAAATTAGGGTCTGTAACAGAGAAATAGTAGGCTTAAGAATGAAATTTGTAGTGAGGGCAAATCTAACCTTTTTTCTGCAAGTTTGCCCTTTTGATTATAAAATTACCTGTTTTGACTTTTTCCTTCCTCAATGAGGATATCACGTATGCACTTTTGTTGGAATAAATTGTCTGAGGTTATGTTTTCGGAAATTTTTCTTGTTAACTCTAAAGCTTCGCCTCGATCCATTGGCGATGAAAAAAATACACTTGCAACATCTAACGCAATTTCAGTAACCAATAGATGTTTCGTATCATTGCCAAATATTACAAATATCGCTTTAATTATTTCCTTGATAAAAATCTCTCTTTGCTGAAAATCATGAGTAATACCAGAACTATAAACGTTTCTCTCGCTTACATCCTCATTTAGAAGTTCTTCTATAAGCCAATTCAAAAGGTGCTGTTTCGATTCTGGTGAGAATAATATTCCGCCTGATAAATTTAATTCATGTTTCAGTTTTTTAACAGCCCCAATTACTTTTCTCTTTCTTGACTTTTTTGCCACAACTTCTTTTAACACATCAGGTCTGCGTGTGAAATTTGAAATAACCCAAGCGCATATCCATTCAAGGGTGAATGTATTTTTGTACTCAGAAATAATAGCTAAATTTGATTTAGCTGTCATGTTTATATTTGCATGTTTTTCTTTGGCTAATATAAATGCTGACTGCTTATTTAACCACTTAACAAAATCATGTTTGGAAAGTCTAGATAATATTTCTTTCTGATTTCCAGGATTAATCACCCCAACCAAAAAAACATCTTTCTTTACTAGCTTCAAATAATTATTGGCAAGTGGATGCAACTCTTCAAAAACTTTTTCAGAAAACTGCGCACAATTATTGAAATGTTTCTTAATATTTACATTTGATGATTTTTCCATTTTAATAAGCCCTTGTTTGCACATTAGTCATTTATTTTATTCTCTATATAGCTCATATAATTTGCGGTGTTTTTTATTTTTTCTTTAACATTTCTATCACTTATATCTTTACTATGCAGAGAAAATTTACCAGCCACATACGCATACATTTCTGATTCATTTTTGTAATTAGCCGTGGCCGAATTACGATCTGTACCATCCCAAGTAACGATATGCATTTTTTTCATTCCACTTTTTAAGGGAACATCATATTCATCTGCATATAATGGTGCTTTAAAACCCAAGTCCACATTGATTTTTTTACAGTGTGAGACAACCGAATCATCAAGCACGCAACCGGACCATTGCTGTTGACTCTCAAGTTTGTATGCTTTCACTTGAGCAGTTGAAACTAATATTGGATGATTAGTTATTACCTTTGAGATTAAAGGCTCAGATCGATAATATAGCTCGCCATGAGTAATTGCACCCCGCAAGGGAAAGCCTTCAATAAAATTTGAATACAGCATACCTCTTACCACATCAACCAAATCTTCCAAGTCGTTTGCAGAATCAGATTCAGTCCACAAAACGATAGAATCAAATATATGGACGGAATTTATATTAAATATTTTTGTGTTAGGCGCTGCCACCTGGCTTCCATCCGGCAAGTCAATAATTTCAACTGGGGATACCATATTTTCATCTTCTGACTTTCATCGATTTGCTCGATCAGATGAAACTATTCCCAGGTTTATCATTGAAGCTAAGGAAGTTTTTAAAGCAACGCTAGCCGCCTGTTTTGTACCATTTTTTTCCACGTATGATGCAAATCCAAGTATATCCATAAACGCAACAAATACATTTTTTGCCTGTTCAGTCATTCATACCTCTCTTATTTATATTTTTGTGTAAATAATTAACCCAGGATCAATCATCGCTTGCGTCTTCATTTAATTCTGCTTCAATTTGTTTGATTGAAGGCAATTTTGACTTCAATTCTTTCGGCAATGCTTTCGATAACATATATTCCGAAATACCAATCGGGGCTTTCATGCTACGCAACGCATACTCTGCGACGATTTTACTTTTTGATTTGCAAAGCAGAATGCCTATGGTTGGGTTATCGCCTTCTTTTTTCATCAGATCATCAACAGCGGCAAGATAAAAACCTAATTGCCCTGTATGCTCAGGCTTAAAATTATTTGCCTTGAGCTCGATGACTACGAAACAACGCAAGTGAAGATGATAGAAGAGCAAATCAATAAAAAATTCCTGATCATCTATTGAGAGCGGTACTTGTGAGCCTACAAACGCAAAACCTTGGCCTAACTCAATCAGGAAATCACGAACATGAGTAACAAGGGCATTCTCAATGTCACGTTCATGGGCTTCGTCACTGATTGTAAGAAAGTCAAAATTATATGGGTCTTTGAGTATATCCCGTGCCAAGTCAGATTGAGAGGCTGGCAAGTGTTCATGGTAATTAGTTGTTTTATTGGTAGAGATGCCTTGCCGTTCATACAAGTCGGTTTCAATCTGCATTTCCATAATTGGACGCGACCATCCGTTTTTAATCACTTGCTGGGCATACCAATCTCGGATTACTTTATCTTTAACCATGTGAATTAATGAGGAAATATGACCCCAAGGCAATTTTGCCACAGCCTGTGGCAAAATTTGGGGGTTAGGGTAAAGCTGTGCAAATTTCTTCATGCGATACATATTTCTGACTGATAACCCCTGCATCCCTGGGTTAGCAGCGCGCATATCATGGGAAAACTGTTCCAGAAAATTCTCACCCCATTTAAACGCTTTTTGTTTCTCGATTAAGTCCGTTCCTAGTTCCCAATAGTATTGAATAAGTTCGCTATTAGAAGCGAGGGCGGCGCGTAGTTGGGCGTTTTTTAGGCGTACTTTGGCGGCAGCTAAAAAATCTCTATAATTTTGGTCTAAAGTCAGCGAGTCTTCTTTTTTCTCAAGTAATTTTTCCATTGCTAATCCCTTTTTTAAATTGTTTGATGATCGTCACGTCTGCGGATTAAACCGCTCTCATACACTTTAATAAATAATCAGTGATTGCTTGCATAGGCTTACGTAATCGCTCCACATCAGCAACGATGTACCCTGCGGTAATATCACCATTCATTTTGTGATTCATTAACCGCTTTAGTGCATAAGCTGGAATATCTAAACTTTCAGCAACCGTTATAAACGTGCGGCGCAAGTCATGAATCGTAAAATGAACACCTGACGCCTTAGTGACATGAACCATCTGTTTACGTGGCTCAATGATGAATCCGCCAGCACCCGTACCAGGAAATACGTACTCACTGGTTGAGGCTTGTTTGCGGGATTGGAGAAGTGAATAAAGATAATCTGAGAGAGCTAAAGTATGAGGCTGATGATTTTTGGTGTCAATTACTGTAAGCGTCCTTGCCACTAAATCCACCTGCGACCATTTCAGGGTGGCAGCTTCCTGGCGGCGCAAGCCAGTAAACAGCACTATCAATAGGTAATCACGCAGTACTTCGTTTTGTAACTGTTGAACACCCTTATACCAAGCAGATAACTCATGCGATTTGATAAAACTCTGGCGCCGCTCAATACGATACCAAGCGCGAGTTTGTGATAACCTCTTAACAGGATTCTCCGTTGCTAAAGACTTACCTTGTGCGTCTTCATATTGTCCAGCAGCAAAATTAAAGATAGCGCGTAGTAGACGCATCGCTAAATTTGCATATGCTTCGCCACGCTCTTTACCAAGAACCATATGGTGCCTTGCTACTTTATCCTTGGTAATAGAAATAAGTGGCTTATTACCCCAATTAGCGAAACCAACTGCTAAGACACGTTTATAATTGTACAGAGTGTTATGTTTTAAAGACTTGCGCGCCTCTATATAATCAGCAAACACCTGATTTAGAGTAACAGCATTCATCTTCGTCGCACGCCTCTGAGCAAGCGGGTCAACCCCTGTGGCTATCTGCCCGATAATCTTCTGCGCTTCCTTCCGCGCTTGCTCCACTGTCAATGCTCCATATTTGCCCAGCGTCATGCGCCGCACTTTATTGCCTATATTTTTTTCAACTATAAAGCTTTTCGTGCCTGCGGATGTCACACGTAACGCAAAGCCCCTTAACTGATCATCACGATAAAATGCTTGGTCTTTATCGGTAGGTGCCACAACTTTATCAACGAATGCTTTTGTTAACTTCACTTACCACCCCGTTTCCATGTAGAATCAATGTAGAAAGACTGTAGAGAACTCAATAGAAGAAATTAGAGCGAATAGTAATACTTAACATACTGAAAGTAAAACGTTTTAAGAATTAAATAGAAAAATGTAGAAACCGATAGAAGGGTATATTTTATAACTGTTAATCATTAGGTCACTGGTTCGAGTCCAGTTCGGGGAGCCAGTAATAGAGCCACTTCCCAGAAAATCACTCGAATCAAAAAGGGTCTTTCCCACTTTAGGGGGC
>DHJK01000069.1 GCA_002404295.1 Legionellales bacterium UBA4722 | reverse complement strand
CACTCATATGGGTCTTATCTGGGCAACTATTTTAATGTTAACTTTTTGTATTATAAATATTCGCGGGTTTTAAAGGATTAGTACGATTTAATTTCATTATTTTTTTATTTAAAGTGTCTGTCATTATTTTAACGATCGTGATTTTAATAAAAGTGAGTTTTCATCCAACTAATTTTTTAGGCTTAAAAAATAGTATGACTTTAACAGGCTGGCAGGCCATTTTAACAGCTGTTGCCACTGGCGGCGTTGCTTTTGCTTTCACTGGATTTAAACATGGTGTTGAGTTAGCTGGCGAAGCTAAGAATATTGCATTAGGTGTTCCTTTGGCGATTGTCGGATCTGTTTTATGTTGCTTAGTACTTTACATCGGTTTGCAGATTGCCTTTATTGGTGCATTACATCCCAGTGAATTAAATCAGGGCTGGCAACATTTAAGTTTTGTGGGCGATGCAGGTCCATTTGCAGGTTTAGCCGCAGGCTTAGGGTTGGTTTGGTTGTTGAAATTGCTTTACATTGATGCTGCGGTTTCACCCTCTGGCGCCGGCCTGATTTATATGACATCCACTTCTCGTATTTTATATGCAATGAGTCAATTAGGATATATGCCTACTTTTTTCTCCTATTTAAATAAACAGAAACTTCCTGTAGCTGCCATCTTTGTCAATTTTACAATTGGTATGTTTTTATTTATTCCATTACCCGGCTGGCAGGATATGGTTAGTTTTTTAGTCTCAGGCATGGTAATTTCCTATGCGATGGGCCCTATTGCGTTATTATGTTTACGCTTAGAATTACCTAATCAAAAACGATTATTTCGTTTACCAGCTGCAAATATACTTTGTTTATTGGCATTTTATTTTTGTAACTTAATGTGTTACTGGACGGGTTGGCAAACGTTATATAAATTAGCAATGGCGATTTTAATCGGGTTAGTATTTTTTATTCTTGCATGTTTTAGAAAAAAGTTAGCAGGTACTCCGCTAGGACTCAAATCAACTATTTGGATTATTCCATACTTAGGCGGATTAATATTGATTTCTTATTTGGGTGCGTTTGGTGGAAAGCATATTATTCCGTTTGGTTGGGATTTTTTAGTTATCGCTTTATTTAGTGCGGTGATTCTCTGTCTTGCGGTTAAGAGTCGTGCGGTGGTATCTGCTGAGAAATTAACAAGCAGATTGGTAATTGAGGCGGCGTAAATGTAAACGTTGTATGGTCGTACGTTTATCAGTGCCCTCTATTCATTTTTTTAAGACACCTGCTTCCATTGAATATGTATATTATAATCAAGCCAACTAATTTGTTGGCTGTGATTGTCATAAAAAAATTTAATGGAAGATTCCCATTTCGGGTTTTTATCCAAGCGCTCAATATCTAAAATTGCTGCATTATTTCGTTTTTCTGGATCTCTAGAAGAGGGATAGATAATAAATGTTTCTGTAGGATGAGTTAAAATAAATTGATGAGAGGGTAAGTAATCATTTTTATTCATCAATTCGATATAATTAGGATTATTTTTGATTTTGATAGCATTATTATCATCAGCTTCAACAATAAAAATAGTACGAACACCCGCATCTATTTTTATTTTTAAATGAATTCGTTGTTTCATAAAATGAAATGCATGTTCATATAACGCGGTTTCTTCGATGAATGAACCGTAAAATACATTTTTTCCATAAGGAGGGCGAAAGCGAGCTTCTGAATGAGGCGGCTGGTATCTAAACGGTGTCGCAATCAGTGGATGCCAGGCAGTGTATAGATTTTTAGGTTTAGTCATTTCAATTAACAGCTCAAGCTGAAGAGCAACTTCTTCATTTTGGGTTGCTCTGTAGCTGTATAAAGCCGCTTGATGTTCAACGATTCGTACAAGTTCAATCAAGCGCCACGTCCTCTTACATAATCTAAATATTGACGAATAAATATTAAACCATTGATAGACTCGCCCATGATTTTTTCAGGGATGATATTAAGTTCAGGATGTTTTGTTGATAGCCAAGCGTGTTGATGAGCGGGGTCATTAAACATGGCTTCTAAGCTTCGATGAATGGCTAACAAATGAATAATGACTTGAATATCCGGATGTAATAATGGGGAGCTGCTCATGGGTATGCACCCGTTCTTTAACCACGTGTTAACGGTATTCGCAGGTAGATGGAGGATCTTTGCTATTTTTGTACCCGACCACCCTAGGCGATTTTTTAAATAATGAATACCATCTACAAGAGCTCGTCCTGCGTTGATAGGATTAAATTTATGTGAACCAGTCTCTAGTAAAGGAGAAGTTCCTCTTATTGATTTAGGAGATTGTTGTTGACGCATGCTTATAGGCATAATATCGCTCCTCGATGGTTGCTAAAATCAGTATAGTCTAAATTGATCAAAAATTCAAATATCCTTGATTAATTGCAATAATATACTAATATTCATAGAGTTATAAGCGATCAGTTTTGATTGGTTTTAAACAATTATTATGTAGTTCTTATGTATGTAACTCTGTCCTAATCGTGAACGCTCACGATTAGGATAGTGGAAATCGTTGAACAGTTACTCTTAAAATAACATTCTCACAGGATTTTCAGCCTGCATCTCTTGATTGTTTGTACGATCATCTAACAGAACTATGCCAAAGTCAGACAGTGGTTGAAAAGAATTATCATCAGCTGATGGTTTAAAAATACTATTACTACTCCGGGGAGATCTTGATCTGGATCTAGACTCAGATCTTAAAGAAGGATTTTCTGTTTGCTTTAATTCTTTTGCTTTATTTATCGCCTCAGTAATTTCATCCCCACCAAGATAAAATTCGGCATTAAAACTTGAATTAGAATAATCGGAAACTTCTTCAAGTCTACAAATAGAATTATTACTACCGCCTAACGTTACCTCAAATTCTGGAACAGGCATCTCTCCTGAGCAACTTAAATCTTTCTCAGGCTCATTGCCGTCTTTATCTAGCATAATATCATTTTTATTTGTGCGCGCGGCAAGATATTTTGGTGCGAGACTCCCACATACGCACTGATATAAATCATGCCATAATCTGCTATCATCTTCATCTAAAGACAAATCAAGCACTGCAGCTAATTTATTATAGCAATCCCGCAGCTCCCGAGGTTCATCACCATTGAATTTTTCTTTTATACCTAATTCACGCACGCAACGTTGAATTTCATTGAGTATATCTTTAGCATCTTTAGTAGTTTTAGTTAATTTCTCGTCTTGGTTGGATTTACTCGCTCTAGCGTTTGTCATTTCAACTCCTCATTTAAACTATTATATTTTTTAGAATTGCTAATTATATTTCAAGGGGGAAGTAAAGCAACATATTTATACAAAATATGGATGGTATGGCGTTAATGTGATCGAATTCATGCCAGCGTTGAGAAAGCAATCACACGTGAATCGCTGTTGATTCCATGTAATCGTCATGAATATTAGGGGCAATTTTGGCCGAAGGAAGTCACTAATAAATTAAAATATTGTCCGCTATAAAGTCAACAGCAAGCAAATTAACTTGCTTGCTGTGATTGGGATTTAATGAGCTTAACTACCATAAATACAGTAGTAAATTTGCCGTTTATGCTCTTTGCGTAGGAGTCACTGGTGAAGATCCTTGAGTAGCTGTTGCTGTAGCCACCGGTGGTGATTGCCGTGCATACACTTCTGCCGACTTAAACATTACTGCTTGAGGGGCTGTTGATGCTGAAGATGCACTGATTGAGCGCCTAGGCGTAGTCGGCGACTCTTGGCTGTTTTTGCTTTCTAAGTTCCCAGAGCTAGAGAGAGAAAGACGAGACAAGCTTCCCTCATCATCGCTGCTTGGTGGAGCATTAGGTGCTTTGACACTTAGACTTTGAGGTGAGTCACTTATTGAAGGCATGTAAAATGAAGGTGCTTGAATAGACATTAATGCAGAGTTAGCGGCGGCATTAAAAAGAGAATCTATAACCGGTAAACTTTGTCCTTCAGTTCTAATTGCTTTAACATCAGACACAAATGTATCTAAAGCAGCTCGTTGTTCAGCTTGAGCAACATCTTTTTCTTCTTTTTCCACTAACTCTTGATATTTTTCAAACAGAGGCTTTATTTTAGAGGGCGTCATTAATAACGCGTTTATAGTTTCTGTTAGCTCAATACGTTTGTTAATAACTTCTAAAGTACCGATTTGAAAAGCCTTAAGACACGCCGCTACTCCATAATAATATCCAAATGCATCACTAGAAAGTTTTTGAATTAAAGGATCTATCATTTTTATTTGTGTTTTTATTTGTAAAAGTTCATGAATAGGTGGGTATGTTAAGTTATTATTTTTTCTTTTCTCGTCTATTTTTAATTGAAGAGGAACTTGTACCTCTATTATTACAGGTCCAATCTGTTCGGCCAAATCTAAAAATGCAGCTAACTCTTGCTCCTGAGTTGCCTTTTCAGCAATTTCCCATTCCTCGAGAAGGTGATTTAATTTCTGCAACTCATTGATCATCTCTTCTTCTGAATATATAAAACCATCAGTTTTTGGAATAGTTTGCATCTGTGCTTTTAACACAGCAGTTTGTAATTTTATTATAGCAATAACTTGTGAAGCCACTTTGTCTTCCGACAGAGAAGGTGTTACTCGTTCCTCTATTACTTTGAGCATGTCGAGATGCCCGGCTGTAAATGTGATATATTGTTGAATTCTTGGATGCATATGTTATCTCCAAACTATCGTGTTAATTTTTTAAAAATAAAAAATTTAACTGTTGAATAAATGATAAGTTGTAGCACATTTCAGATTATTAACATGCAATATTCACAAATTAACATTCCAAATATACTTCAGCTTTCTGCTAGAACCTGTGCATTAAAACTATAAATATAACAATATTGTAG
>DHJK01000038.1:61179-62659 GCA_002404295.1 Legionellales bacterium UBA4722 | reverse complement strand
TTCGCTTCGCTCGCAATGACGGACTTGAAATTAAGTTTTGCCTTAGCTTGACGCCTATGGGGCACGGGCAGGTTTACGATTGAGTCTGTGGAGCTCACTGATTCGTTAATAATAATCTTCTGATTATCTATAAACAAACATCGCATCCCCATAACTGAAAAAACGATATTTTTCTTGTACTGCTACCTTATATGCTTCTAATACAGCTTCAAATCCACCCCAAGCGCAAACCAGCATCAATAATGTAGAACAAGGCAAATGAAAATTGGTAATCAGCGCATCAATACACTGAAATGAATAGCCAGGATAAATAAAAATATCAGTATCACCTAAAAAAGGTTGTAGAGAGCCTGAACGGCTTGCGGTTTCCAAGCTACGCGCAGTCGTCGTACCCACAGCAATCACTCGCTTACCACGTGCTTTCGTTTCTTTAATCTGCTTACACAACACAGAAGATACTTCGATATACTCAGCATGCATACGATGCTGCGTAATATCTTCAACACGCACAGACGAAAACGTACCTGCGCCTACATGCAGTGTGACATAACCGATTTCTACACCTTTGTTGCGCAATTGGTTTAAAAGATCCGCATCAAAATGTAAACCGGCAGTAGGTGCTGCCACCGAACCTTTTTGTTCTGCATAAACTGTTTGATAACGCTCTTTGTCATTTGCATCAGGTTCACGTGAAAAATAAGGAGGTATAGGAATTTGCCCTATAGATTCGATTACATCCAGCACATGTCTTTCGTCTTCACATTGTAATTCGAATAAATCGTTGTGACGCTGTAAAACTGTAAAGCGAGTGTCATTCGCAAAAATAAGAACATTATCTATTTTAGGTGCTTTGCTTGCACGGGCTTGGACAAGGATACGTTTTGCATCTAAGATACGCTCCACTAGGATTTCTACTTTTCCACCACTGGCTTTTTGACCTAGCAAACGGGCTGCGATAACGCGGCTATTATTGCAAACCAAAAGATCGCCAGGTTCTAACAAATCGAGTAAGTCTGTAAATTGTCGGTGCGTAATGGCGCCGGTTTTAGAATCCAGACAAAGAAGTCTGCTTGCACTGCGTGTTGCTAACGGAAAGCGCGCAATGAGTTCATCTGGTAAATCATATTGAAAATCTGTTAGTTTCATAATTCTTCTGTAGGCAATCATTAAAATATCAAGTAGGATACATGCAAATTTAATTATCGAATTTGGCCTGTGTCACGTCATTGCGAGCAACGCGAAGCAATACTTCAAAAAGCTGATCTTAAGGTACTAAGTTTTGCTTTCGAGCTGGATTGCTTCGCGTTGCTCGCACAATGACGCAACGAAGGTCGATAATTACTAAAAACGCTATTGTAGCGTGAATTAATAAAAATAAAAGGGCTCAGACTGGATTACTGTGCCTATTTTTACCAGAAGTAATAGCTTACTCTACCCGCCGTCATTGCGAGCGCGAGCGAAGCAACCTAGTCTTTCAACG
>DHJK01000038.1:60853-61099 GCA_002404295.1 Legionellales bacterium UBA4722 | reverse complement strand
GCTCGCGCTCGCAATGACGGCGGCAGAGTAAGCTATTACTACAAGAAAGGATGCTGTTTATGAATAATGCTGTTGTTCTTGATTTTGCTTCTTATCGTCAAAAACGTCTGAATAATGAATCGTCTAGTTTATCTGTTTCTGAAGAATTGGCTGTGGAAATTAAAAAATTGATTGGGCGTTTAAGAAGTTATAAGAGCATTCCTTCGTATCAGCTCACCTCCACCCTTGTCATTGCGAGCGAGAGCG
>DHJK01000038.1:59807-60697 GCA_002404295.1 Legionellales bacterium UBA4722 | reverse complement strand
GCTCACGCTCGCAATGACGGCAGCGGGGTAAGCTTTACATTACTTCAAATCACACTGATACATCATCTTTGCTCTACATCCAAAATTTCTTAAGATACTGCTTAGTCCACCCCTCTCTGTGTGAGTGGTGCACTAAGTTATCCCAACGAAATCCGGCACAAATCAATCAATGAACTAGGTAATAATCCTAACGCTAAAGCTGCAACACCATTTAATGTCACCGCCGTCATAATACCAGGCGCCACTACAATATCATGGCCTTCCATCAACGCATCGCGTGGCTCTTCAAAATACATCAGCATCACAATACGCAGATAATAATAAGCCCCAATAATCGCAAACAAAAGAGCTAAAGCAGCGAGCCAAACATAATGCGCTTCTACCAAAGACTCAAGCAATCCAAGCTTTGCAAAAAAACCAACTGTTGGCGGTATACCAGCCATTGAAAACATAAGAAGCAACATCATGAATGCGAGCCATGGATTTCGGGCGTTCAAACCACGATAATCTTCTAATTGATCCAGCTCAATGCCTTGTTTACTTAACAAAGCAATAATTGCAAAAGCACCCGCTGCAACGAGCACATAAGTCGCAATATAAAACATCGCCGCAGAATAGCCTGTCGTAGAATGAGGACCTGCAATCACACCTAATAATGCATAACCCATATGAGCAATAGAAGAATAAGCCAACATACGTTTAATATTGGTTTGCGCAATAGCCAGCAAGTTACCCGAAAACATCGACAACAAAGCTGCGACTATTAAAATGGAGATCCAGATGCCGCTCATCATTGGCATAGCTTGCACGAGGATACGCATCAAAATACAAAACGATGCAATTTTAGGCGCGCTGGCAATAAACAAGGTAACGCTAGTCGGTGCACCATC
>DHJK01000038.1:54491-59752 GCA_002404295.1 Legionellales bacterium UBA4722 | reverse complement strand
GTAACGCTAGTCGGTGCACCATCATACACATCAGGCACCCACATGTGAAAAGGCACAGCGCCTAATTTGAAAAGCAAACCCGATAAAATAAATATGAGCGCGAGAATAACCGCCTTGTCCTGTTGATGCATGCCATTTTGCAGCACAGTCCCGATCGTAGAAATTTCAATACTACCTGTCACACCATACACCATCGAAATACCATACAACAATAATCCAGAAGCGAGCGCTCCCATCACAAAATATTTCATGGCAGCTTCAGTTGCAACCGCGGAATCTTTTTGTAAAGCAACCATCGCATAGAGAGATAATGACAACAGCTCCAACCCTAGGTAAATAGTCAAAAAAGTATACGCAGATGCCATGATTAACATACCCATCACAGCAAATAAACCTAGCATGTAATATTCGCCGCGTAGAATATGACGATCTTTGATATATTGTCGCGCATAAATAAATGCAAAAAAACTAGCAACCAGTACAAACAGTTTAGTTAATATCGCCATTTTATCAACGATATAATGCCCACTAAAGGTAACAAGCGGATTTGGATATTTATAATATTGCGACAACACTAATACAAAAGTCGCAATCAATGTTAATTGAACTAATATATAAGTGATCATCGAATAACGCTCTTTCAAGCATACATCAACTAACAAAATCAAACATGCCATGCAAAGTAAAAAAATCTCTGGTAGAGCAGCAGAATAAATAGGTGTTATAAAATTCATCGTCATTAAACCTTAAGCAGGCATACTTAGTGAAAGTATATGTCCAATTGTGACATGTAATAAATTTAAAACCGGCGCTGGATATAACCCAAGAAAAAATACGCCGATCGCCAATAAAACATAATTTGTTGTCTCCAGCCAGTTGAGATCTTGCATGGCTGCGACTTCATCACTCACAATGGGCCCAAAGAAAACGCGCTTATACATCCACAACGTATAAGCAGATGCCAATATTAAGGTGAGCGCGGCAACCATCGCTATCCAAAAATGCGCTTGAAAAGCACTCATAATTACCATGAATTCACCCACAAAACCCGCGGTGCCTGGCAAGCCCACATTCGACATCGCAAACAACATAAAGAACGCAGCAAAAATAGGCATGCGCGCTGCGACCCCTCTATAGTCTTTAATCTGACGGCTGTGGCTCGCTAAACGATCAGCTAAAATACCCACTCCAAGAAACATCGCCCCTGAACCAAATGCATGTGAAATCATTTGAATCACTGCACCCTCCAGACTCATATAAGCATCCGGCACGGATGACATACGCCGAATAATCTCATACATCATAAAGCAACCCAAAGTCGCAAAACCCATGTGGGAAATAGAAGAATACGCAATTAATTTTTTCATATCCGTTTGCACAATGGCGACAAGTCCAATATAGATAATGGCAATCAATGATAAGACAATCATAAACCAAGCCATATATTCACACGCTTCTGGCACAATAGGCATACTGAAACGTAGAAATCCGTAAATACCTAACTTCAACATCAATGCAGCTAATACAACTGAACCACCCGCAGGCGCTTCAGTATGCGCATCGGGCAACCATGTGTGAACGGGCCACATCGGTACTTTCACTGCGAATGCAAGCAAGAAGGCAAAAAATAATAGTTTTTGTACATGCATAGATAAATGCAAACTATAAAAGTGCTGAATATCAAAAGACCCTGTTTGGATATACAAATACAACAAGGCGACCAACATTAAGATCGAGCCTAAAAAAGTATATAAGAAAAACTTAACAGCAGCATAGTTACGATTTGAACTACCCCACATACCAATACTCAGATACATTGGAATCAACATACCTTCCCAAAAAACATAGAATAAAATGGCATCTGTTGCAGCGAACACACCAATCATCATGCCTTGCATAATAAGAAATGCGGCCATGTACTGTGCAACGCGCACTTTAATCGCTTGGCAGCCCGCTAAAATAACCAATAAACCCGTAAAGTTGGTGAGCATAATCATGGCTAGCGAAATACCATCCACACCGATCGCGTAATGAATTTTATACGCGCTAATCCATAGATGGTTTTCTTGGAATTGCATCGCAAAACTGGACGTATCAAACGCCAGATACAATGGAATACATAGCAGCAAATTGACAATCGAAAAACCCGACGCAATTAAACGTGCCGCTTTATCTCCCTTCGACAACAATGCTGCAACAGCGCCGAGTACAGGAAGCCAAATTAATATGCTTAAAATATTATGTTCAAACCACATCTTTAAAATCCTAACACAAACCAACCTAAAAGAACGGCCAAGCCTAACAGCATGGCTAACGCATAATGATAAATATATCCTGTCTGCAAGTGTCTTCCTACACGGGCAAACAACCGAATAAATCTGCCAGAACCATTTACAAATATGCCGTCGATCATCATTAAATCGCAGACTTTATAGAAAAATTCACCTAGACGACGAGTACCTTGCACCACTACAACCTGATTAAATTTATCAAATCCATATTTATCAATTAAAATCTCATAAAACCATGAGAATCGTTTTTTCAACATGTCAGACCATTCTGGACGTGCCATATTAAATATCCAGGCTGCTGCAATGCCCGAAACTGCTAGCCAAAAAGGCAAAGTGTGCGATGCATCGAGCGCCATCGTTTGAGCACCTTTATAATCCACCGCCCACGCCGTTAAAACATCATGCTGAGGTAAAACAAAAATACTATCGCCTAACAGATGGGGCGTAGAAAACAACATGGGCCCTATGAGCATTCCACCCGCAATGATGCTTGGAATAGCCAGTGCAATCAGCGGCACTAATACCACCCAAGGTGATTCATTAACAGCACCTTCATGACGTTTTTTACCATGGAAAGTGAGAAACAACGCACGGAAAATATAAAGAGGCGTTACAAATGCACCCGCTAACACACATAAATAAGCATAATGCGCGCCTGGTGTTGTAGATAAATGAACTGCTTCAATAATCGCGTCTTTTGAATAAAAACCGGCGAACGGTGGGATCGCTGCAAGCGCTAATGCGCCGATTGCAAAAGTGAGATAGGTAATTGGCATATATGGTGCAAGGCCACCCATCTTTCGCATGTCTTGTTCATGATGCAATGCAATAATCACAGAGCCTGCTGCCAAAAAGAGCAGTGCTTTAAAGAAAGCATGTGTCATTAAATGAAAAATCGCAACATCGTAAGCGGATGCGCCTAGTGCAACAGCCATATAACCCAGTTGCGAAATCGTAGAATAAGCAATCACGCGTTTAATGTCTTGTTGAACAACTGCCAAAAATCCCATGAACAAACAAGTCGTCGCGCCTAGAATTAAAACTAGACTGAGTGCCGCTGGCGAATACTCAAATAAAGGTGACATACGTGCCACCATATAAATACCCGCCGTGACCATTGTGGCAGCGTGAATCAACGCTGAAATAGGCGTAGGACCTTCCATGGATTCAGGCAGCCAAACATGCAATGGAATTTGTGCTGATTTAGCCATGGCACCGATAAAGAGTAATACGCAAATCACAGTAATCACGTGAGCATGTATGTGGGGCAATATCCGTATCGTTTGGCCCAATACTGCGGGTACGTGATTAAATACAGTATGATAATCCAAACTATTAAAATAAGTCAGCACAGCTGCAATCGCCAACACAAAGCCTACATCGCCGATACGATTAGCAATAAATGCTTTTAAGCCGCCATCGACGGCCGAATCACGCTTAAACCAAAAACCAATCAACAAATAAGAAACAAGCCCAACACCTTCCCAACCAAAAAATAACAATAAGAAATTATTCGCTAAAACCAATATCAACATTGAAAACGTAAACAAAGAAACATAACTAAAGAACCGCTGATAGCCTGGATCATCTGCCATATAACCCACAGTGTAAATATGCACCATGAAGGAAACAAAATTAACGATAAAGAGCATTGTCACACTTAAATGATCAAGCAAAATAGCCACATCAAAGTGATAATTACCCGTTGTCACCCAATTGTAAATAACACCTTCTACAGGCGGATGTCCAAGCAGCACAATGGCTGCAAACAAATAACAAGAAAGTAAAAAAGAGCATCCTACTAAAGTAATCGCAACCCAATGCGTCGCACTACGCCCTATTTGTTTACCAAATAGACCCGCAATAAGCGCACCTGCCAACGGCAATAAAAACAATACAACAGCGATGGATAATAAATTGATTTCCACGTACATCACCCTTTTAATAGATCAAGCTTATTCACTTCGATAGTGCCTGATTTGCGAAACAATACCATCATAATAGCGAGCCCAATAGCGGCTTCAGCTGCTGCCACTGTTAAAATAAAAAAGACAAAAAGTTGGCCGACGTTATTACCCAAAAAATAACTAAACGCGATAAAATTGGTATTCACAGCAAGTAACATTAACTCAATCGACATAAGCAAAACGATAATATTTTTGCGATTGATAATAATACCTGCAATACCGATGCCGAATAAAATAGCAGCAACGATGAGGAAATCTGAAAGTGATATCATGATGGCTCCCCTGCTTCTGATGGTTTATCTGATAGGTTAATTTTCTTGACAGATGGCATGGCGATTAATTTCACACGATCCGCACGTTTAACTGCGATCTGTTTGCTAACAATTTGGTTTTTACGCCGGGTTGGCAAACGGTGTGTCAAGCTGATGGCGGCGACGATGGCTGTAAGTAATAACACAGCGGAAATTTCAAAAGGATATGCATATTGGGTGTAAAGAACCATGCCTAAATCAGCTAGATTATTATAGCCTGCGACTTCTGCAGCGGGCGCTGGCATGCTTGTTAAACCGAACTGTTTGGGGCCTACTGCGATGATAGTGAGTCCTATTATTATTAATGCTAATAATACGGCAAAAGGTAAATAACGGACAAAGCCTTCACGCGCGCTTAAGACATTGACTCGCAACATCATGACAACAAATAAAAATAATGTCATGACGGCGCCTACGTAGACGAGTACTAAGATTAAAGCTAGAAATTCTGCGTGGAGGAGTAGCCATACACCTGCCATAGCGAAAAAAGTAAGTACTAACGACAATGCGCCGCGGACTGGGTTGTTGGAGGCGACAACGAATAACGCGGATGCAATCGCGACTGCGGAGAATAGGTAAAATATCATTTGTAGTATTGTCATATGTAACTCTAAACCTTTTTTAACTGATCAACACACTTCCATCCCCGCAAAAGCGCTAGGGGTCGAGCCCTTCCCCCTCCGGGGGAAGGA
>DHJK01000038.1:48920-54263 GCA_002404295.1 Legionellales bacterium UBA4722 | reverse complement strand
TCCCCCGGAGGGGGAAGGGGCTCGATTTCTAGCGCCTTCGCGAAGATGAGGGCCTTTCTATCACTGTAATTATTACTCTACCTATACTCCGCATCTTCCGCCCTATCCGCCGCAATCTGCGCTTCATACTTATCCCCAATCGCAAGCAACTTCTCTTTAGTCAGGATATTCTCCCCACGCTTCTCAAAGTGATAATCATGATTACGCGTCAACACAACCGCATCCACCGGGCACGCTTCTTCACACAACCCACAATAAACGCACTTAAACAAATCAATATCATACAACGTCGTACGCCGCGATCCATCTTCCCTAGGCTCAGCCTCAATGGTAATCGCCAAAGCCGGGCAAACCGCCTCGCATAATTTACAAGCAATACACCGCTCTTCCCCATTCGCATACCGACGCAACGCATGAATACCACGAAACCTTGGTGACATCGGTGTTTTTTCTTCAGGATATTGCACCGTCACTTTTCGTTTAAAAAAGTAACGACCCGTCAGACCTAGCCCGACTAGCAAGTCCCAAAGCGAAAAATTTTTAATAACCTGAAGCAATCGCCGCATTCTATACCTCAAACAAACCAGGGACCCATTTTAAATTGTACCGCTAAAGCAACCACAACAATCCATACGATAGTGACTGGCAACAACACTTTCCAACCCAAACGCATAATCTGATCATAGCGATAACGCGGAAAAGTCGCTCTAAACCATAAATAACAAAACAAAAAGAAACTTAATTTTATCAGCAGCCATACGAAACCGGGTACGAAAGCAAATAATGATTCAAAATAAGGCACTCCTTGGAACGGTGAGAGCCAACCACCCATAAACATCACAGCCAATAATGCCGAAATCAATACCATATTGGCATATTCTGCCAAGAAAAATAAGGCAAACACAGCGCCAGAGTATTCTACATGAAACCCTGCCACCAATTCTGATTCACCTTCCGCGACATCAAAAGGTGCGCGATTTGTTTCCGCAATACCTGAAATCCAATACACTATAAAGAGCGGGAATAACGGCAGCCAATACCAATGCCAAATACCACCTGCCTGTGCTTGTACAATGGTTTGAAAGTTCAAAGAACCGGCTGCCATCATAACACCCACCAAAGCAAAGCCCATCGAAATTTCATAAGAAATAGATTGTGCTGCGGCGCGTAATGCACCGAACATGGCATATTTAGAATTGGATGCCCAGCCTGCTATTAAAATACCGTACACGCCTAAAGATGAAAGCGCTAAAACAAATAACACACCTGCATTGATATCTGCTAACACGGCGGTTTTATCGAATGGGATCACTGCCCATGCGGCTAGTGCTGTGCCTAAGCTAATAATGGGTGCAATCACAAATAAATAGCGATTGGATGCTTCTGGGAAAATAATTTCTTTATTTAATAACTTAATGACGTCGGCGATGGGCTGCAATAATCCCAGAGGACCAATACGATTTGGGCCTATTCGACATTGCATATAGCTTATCACCTTGCGTTCAAGGAAAGTGATATATGCAACCGATAGCAATAGTACGAGGATGATCGCGATGATCTTCACGACAATCCAACCGACTAGTAATAATCCTTCCATACTTTAGGGCCTATTTAATAACTCACTCAAAAATTCGCGTTCCCGCTTAGCACACCTCTCCCCTTGTGGGAGAGGTGTACTAAGCGGGTAATACCTCAATTCTGCCAAACAATTCACTTAACTCTTTCGTCGCCATTATTCCACCCGCTATAAACACAGCCTGCAATGGTACACGTTCATCAATCACAACCGGTAATTTTACTTCAGATCCATTCTGCTTCACCCGCGCCATATTCCCAGCGCTCAAACCTAATTCCGTCGCCGTCTGCGCATTCACGCGCACCGCAGCCAGCTCTCCATCAATAATCGCTTGCGTCTTTTGCAACGCCTCAGCCCGCCGCACCAACCCATCACCTGCATAAATCGGAATTTCACCAATCCGCGACAACCCATTCCCATTTTTCTTAACTAATGACCCTACACCCTCTTTCACCACCAACGAACTATGCTGCATCGCCAACTTCAATTCCTGCAACACCTCATCCGCCGCCTCATAATCAAATCCCTGCAAGTGAAACAAATTCCCCATCACCCGCAATACTTTCCAAGCCGGACGCGATTCCTCATGCGCACTCGCAACCCCACGAAAGCTTTGCCATTGCCCTGTCACATTCACAAATGTACCGGCAGTTTCTGTAAACGGCGTCACCGGTAAAATCACATCTGCAACACGTTCCAGCGCTTCTGTTTTGAAAACAGATAACGAAACCACAAACTTCGCGGCCGTCAATGCATCCATCGCAGCCGTTGCATTCGCACAATCCAATTCAGGATCCACATTCAATAATAAATAAGCTTGTCGCGTTTGTTCTAACATCGCACGCGCATCTAATCCTTGTTGAACTCTATCACCCGCTGCTGTTCGATGCGGTATAGCTCCTGCAAGCCACGCACCCGCCGCATTGCCGCCTTCTGTTAATATCACCAGCGTACCTTTCGAAGCGGTCGCAATCATCTGTGCCAACCAACGAATCATGGCTGCTTCCGGATGATTTAATGCAAGTGCGCCTAATAAAATAACCGTTTTTTCGCCAGTTCGCAGCCGCTCAGCAATCGAACGATCTTGCTCTGAAACCGACACATCCGCTAACTCTGCAAGCTTAGGTGAAAGTGCTTTTGCAATGCCCGCTAAAGAAAAAACAAAATCATGTGGCGCCGCAATTTTTTTATCACTCACTTTAAAATTAAAGCGATAATCCATCATATTAACAGCAACCACATTCGCGCCTTTCAACGCGGCTTTACGCACTCGCAATGCAGCTAATGGTTGTTCTTTTTGTATATTCGAACCGACTAAAAGAATAGTAGAACAATTTTCTAAATCTGCAACAGAACCTTCTAATTTTGGATACAATCCAAAACTATCTTGATCACTAAAATCAACCTGACGTAACCGATGATCAATGTTGGAACTGCCTAACTGACGCCATATTTTTTGTAATAGAAAAAATTCTTCCGTCGTGGAATTCGGTGACGCTAACGCCCCTAGTTGATCGGCACCTTCCGCACTGATAACATCTTGCAATCCTTTAACTGCAAACTCTAACGCTGTTTGCCAATCTGTTGTATGCCAATGACCATTCACACGAATCAACGGTTTTGTCACACGATCAGGATGATATAATCCTAAATAACTATAACGTTCACGATCCGCAATCCACGTTCCATTCAATGCAAAATTTTCACGAGGCACTACGCGCATCACAACACCTCTACGCGTATGCACATTAATATTCGTACCAAGACAATCATGCGGTGCAATAGAAGGAAATTGATTTAATTCCCACGCACGTGCCGTAAAACGAAATGGTTTTGACGTTAAAGCACCCACTGGACAAAGATCAATAATATTACCTGATACTTCTGACTTAATCGCATGCGTGACATAGGTACCAATTTCCATGTGCTCACCACGCCCTGTGGCGCCAAGCTCACGCAAACCCGCCACTTCATCACCAAAGCGCACACAACGCGTACATTGAATGCAACGCGTCATTTCAGTTTCAATCAAAGGGCCAATATCTTGATCTTCTACGGAACGTTTACCAAACGTAAAATAAGAATTTGCTGAGCCGTAGCCCATGCTTAAATCTTGCAATTCACATTCACCACCCTGATCGCAGATAGGGCAATCTAACGGGTGATTAATTAAGAGAAATTCCATCACGGCTTTTTGCGCAGCCAATGCTTTAGGCGAGCGCGTGAATATTTTCATGCCTGGCATAACAGGTGTTGCACAAGCAGGCACTGCTTTAGGTGATTTTTCCATTTCAACTAAACACATACGGCAATTAGCAGCCACAGACAATTCTTTGTGATAACAAAAACGTGGGATATAAATCCCCGCCTCATCCGCAACTTGAATGACCATGCTATTCGGTTTTGCCTTTAAAGGCTTACCATCAATTTCTATTTCGATGTCGGACAACACTTATGCTCCACATGATAAACAAATTCATCATAAAAATATTTCAGCATGCCGCCTACAGGCCACGCTGCTGCTTCACCAAAAGCACAAATCGTGCGCCCTTCAATATTTTTTGCCACACGACGTAATGTTTCAATATCTTCCATCGTGCCCACACCATCTTCAATACTCTGCACTAATCGATAGACCCAACCCGTTCCTTCACGACACGGTGTACATTGTCCACAAGATTCTTCCATATAAAATTTAGAAAGACGTGCTAACGTGCGCACCATACAAACTGTTTCATCCATCACAATCACAGCGCCTGATCCTAAACCAGAGCCTGCTTTTTGTATGGAATCAAAATCCATATCCAGTGACATCATCACTTCAGCCGATAAAACTGGCATCGACGAACCACCTGGAATAACCGCTTTCAAACGATGACCATCTCGAACACCACCTGCCATCGCCAATAAATCTTTAAATGGCGTGCCCAATGGCACTTCATAATTGCCCGGTTTATTCACGTGACCTGTGACACTGAATATTTTGCAACCGCCATTATTCGGTTTACCTAATTTTAAAAACCATTCTGCGCCTTTTTCTAAAATAACGGGCACGGTCGCAAACGTTTCAACATTATTAATTGTAGTAGGTTTACCGTATAACCCACGCCCTGCAGGAAAAGGCGGTTTAAATCGCGGCATTCCTTTTTTGCCTTCTAACGATTCCATCAGTGCGGTTTCTTCACCACAGATGTAAGCACCAGCACCTAAATGAGAATGCAATTCAACCTCAGTGTCTGAACCCAAAATATTTTTGCCAACATATCCAGCTTGACGTGCTTCTTTCAATGCTGCTTCAAATCGCTGAAAAGGTTCCCAAAATTCTCCACGTATATAATTATAAGCGACCGTTGCACCCATGGCATAACAACCAATCAGCATCCCTTCAATCAATTGATGGGGATTCATTAACAAAATTTCACGGTCTTTACATGTGCCAGGCTCGCCTTCATCTGCATTACACAATACATATTTTTGCCCAGGCATATCATGTTTGATGAAACTCCACTTTAAACCGGTAGGAAATCCCGCGCCGCCACGACCACGCAAAGCAGCTAATTTAAGTGTTTCAATAATTTCAGAAGGTGGTGTTTTTTCTTTTAGTATTTTTTGCCATTGCACATAACCACCGGCACTCTGGTACGTCTTAAGCGTCCAAGGCTGGTCTAAGTGTAATGTACGAAAACAAATTTCATTAGCCACAATAATTACCTTAACAACAAACTAGTTATACAAATTAGTAACCTCTCCCCTTGCGGGAGAGGTCG
>DHJK01000038.1:45056-48898 GCA_002404295.1 Legionellales bacterium UBA4722 | reverse complement strand
AAGCACCCCTCACCCGTCGCTTCGCGCCGACCTCTCCCACAAGGGGAGAGGTTACTAAGCAGCATTTTTTCTTAGGTTATATAACTACCCCAACTCATCCAACAACGCATCCAATTTATCCGGCGTCAGATTTTCATAATATTTCTTCCCCACCTGCGCCACCGGCGCACTCGCGCACGCCGCTAAACATTCCACTTCACGCAATGTAAATTTTCCATCCGCGGTTGTTTCATTCAACCCAATCCCTAAACGTGTTTTTAAATGTTCTAACACTTTTTCAGAATCTGCCAACGTGCATGAAATATTCGTGCACACATTTATAATATGTTGGCCCACCGGCGCCAAATTATACATCGTATAAAATGAAGCGACCTCATAGACCGCAATATGCGACATGCCTAAATAATCAGCCACGGCATTCATAATACTATCAGTTAAACTACCGCCATTATCTTCTTGCGCAAAACGTAGCGCTTCCATCACAGCCGAACGCTTTTGCTCCGGCGGATAACGCAACATCCAACGATCAATCTCAGCACACACTGTAGGTGAAAGAATAGTATTAGGAGTCTTACTCATTAGCGATCAATCTCCCCAAATACAATATCCAAACTCGATAACACCGCCACCACATCCGAAATCATATGACCCTTCACTAATGTTTCCAATGCTGCCAAATGTGAAAACCCTGCAGCACGAATTTTTAAACGATACGGTTTATTTGCACCATCTGATACTAAATACACACCAAATTCACCTTTGGGATGTTCAATGGCCGCATATGCTTCACCTTCAGGCAAGCAATAACCTTCACTCATTAATTTAAAATGATGAATCATTGCTTCCATGTCTTCTTTCATATTCACACGTGTAGGCGGTGCTACTTTATGATTATCTGTCATCACAGGGCCTGGATTATTTCGCAACCACTGCACACATTGACGAATAATATGATTAGATTGCCGCATTTCATCCACACGCACTAAATAACGATCATAACAATCGCCCGTCACCCCCACAGGAATTGCAAAATCAAGTTGATCATATACTTCATAGGGTTGTTTTTTACGTAAGTCCCACTCTACACCTGAACCTCGCAGCATAGGGCCTGTTAAACCCATTGCAATCGCTTGTTCAGGTCCAATTACGCCAATCCCTACCGTGCGTTGTTTCCAAATGCGGTTCTCTGTCAATAACGATTCATATTCATCAACACGTTTAGGAAAACGTTCGGTAAAACTCCAGATAAAATCTAACAATGAACCTTGACGATTTTCATTCATCTCAGCCACTTGTTTTGCATCATGCCATTTTGACACTTTATATTGAGGCATTTTAGCAGGTAAATCACGATACACACCGCCTGGGCGATAATAAGTTGCGTGCATGCGTGTACCTGAAACAGCTTCATAACAATCAAGCAAGTCTTCACGCTCACGGAATGCATACAAAAACATAGTCATGGCACCAATATCAAGACCATGCGAGCCTAACCAGAGTAAATGATTTAAAATACGTGTAATTTCATCAAACATGACGCGAATATATTGCGCACGCACAGGAGGTGCGATTCCCAATAATTTTTCAATCGCTAATACATAACCATGCTCATTACACATCATCGACACATAATCTAAACGATCCATGTATCCGATATTTTGATTATAGGGTTTACTTTCTGCTAATTTTTCTGTGGCACGATGTAACAAGCCCACATGCGGATCTGCTGTGACAATGGTTTCACCGTCTACTTCTAAAATAAGACGTAACACACCATGCGCAGCAGGATGTTGAGGACCAAAATTAAAAGTGTAATTACGAATTTCAGGCATCTTTTCCATCGCGGCTATTCCCCTACCTGATAACGGTTATCACGACGAATCACTTTAGGCTCCAGGATACGAGGCGTGATACTGACAGGTTCATACACTACACGCTGCAAGGTCGCGTCATAACGTGCTTCTAAATTACCAATCAATGGAAAATCTTTACGGAAGGGATGACCTACAAAACCATAATCCGTCAAGAGACGTCGTAAATCAGGATGGCCTGTGTACATAATACCGAATAAATCAAATGCTTCGCGTTCAAACCAATTTGCGGCGGGCCAAATGTTGACTACGCTTGGGACTTTGAGCTCTGTTTCATTAAGAAGAACACGGATACGAATACGTTGATTATTAGTAAGCGATAATAAATGATAAACACTAGCAAAACGCGGTTCTTTGGCAGACGCATTTTTGAAAACATCCACTTCAACGCCCCGCTCAAAGCCTGTTGTTGTTGCAGAGTTTGTTTCCCATTCAGAAAGGCCATACTGCAGATAGTCAACGCCACAGACATCAATTAATAATTTGAAATCAAACTCGGGTTCATCGCGTAAAGCCAAACAGACTTCAAGCAAATGCTGAGGTGCGACTAGAATGGTTAATTCACCATAAGCCATAATGCTTTGATCAAGCAGTCGGCCGAAGCGGGTATTCACTTTAGTTGATAATTCTTCAATGCTTAACATTTAAAGTCTCTGATACGTTTTTCTATGTAAAAGGGCTGCTTAGTTAGCCCCTTCCCCCTCCGGGGGAAGGATGGGAAGGGGGAGTAAAAAAAGCATTTTCAATTTGTTTTTCTTTTTTCTTAACAAACCTAAAATCTTATAATGTGTGGTATTTTTATTCCCCCTTCCCTGCCTTCCCCCGGAGGGGGAAGGGGCTCACTAAGCAGCTTCTGCTCTTCAAATAAAGGATAGAAAAAACAAATTTACTTTTTCACATTTTACCGCTCAATAACCTTCCTACCCTTAATTTTATTCTGCAATTGTATCACACCATACAACAAAGCCTCAGCAGTAGGTGGACATCCAGGCACATAAACATCAACGGGCACAATTCGATCACACCCACGCACCACCGAATAAGAATAATGATAATACCCACCCCCATTCGCACATGACCCCATCGAAATAACCCAACGCGGCTCCGCCATCTGCTCATACACTTTACGCAAAGCAGGTGCCATCTTATTACACAAAGTCCCCGCCACAATCATCAAATCCGACTGTCTAGGACTCCCACGAAACACCCCCGCCCCAAACCGATCCAAATCATAACGCGCCGTTGCAGCATGCATCATCTCAACTGCACAACACGCCAAACCAAATGACATAGGCCACAACGATCCACTTTGCGCCCAACTCACGAGCTGCTCAAGTGACGTCAATAAAAACCCCTGGCTTTTAAAACTACTCATTCCCATTCCAGCGCCCCTTTCTTCCACTCGTAGATGAATCCAACAACCAGTATCCCTAAAAATATCCCCATCGCAGCCAAACCAAACCAACCTAGCTTACGAAAAACAACCGCCCACGGCACCAAAAAAGCCGTTTCTAAATCAAAAATAATAAACAGGATGGCTACTAGATAAAAACGAACATCGAAAGGGAGACGCGCATCATCGAAGGGAGGAAAACCGCATTCATAAGGAGAGTTTTTTTCTGTGTTAGGTTTTTTAGGGCCTAAAAAATAGCCTATAAGCTGCGCTACCACACCGAGCAGCCCACCTATGATGATGAAAACCAATATAGGCAAATAGTTTTCTAACATGGACACTCCTAAATTGTCATACAACCTCTCCCCTGACGAGCATGGGCAAAGGCTATGCTGCTTAGAACACCTCTCCCCTTGTGGGAGAGGTCGACCGCGCGTGAGCGTGGAGGGTGAGGGGTGCTTTTAGCGGCCTGTGTTTTAAATTAATTTATTTCTTAGTACTAAACAGCTTTTAAATTTTCATTTTAGTCCGCTAAAAGCACCCCTCACCCGCCGCCTTCGGCGTCGACCTCTCCCACA
>DHJK01000038.1:40308-44977 GCA_002404295.1 Legionellales bacterium UBA4722 | reverse complement strand
CAAGGGGAGAGGTGTTCTAAGCGAAGACTATATACTTTCTTAAATATGGTGCCGAAGGTCGGACTCGAACCGACACGGCTTGCGCCACCACCCCCTCAAGATGGCGTGTCTACCAGTTTCACCACTCCGGCTTTTACTTTTACTTTTTCACTTCCCCAGTCCCAGGCTCTTTCACCGCGGGCACCGCAGGAATTTCCTGACTCGGCAACGCTGTAACCGGCAAATTAACTTGTTGAGCCTGCTTTGCCGACCGGCTAGCAAGATAGTTTAACCCAATACTCGTCATAAAGAATACTAACGCAAAACCCACAGTCACTCTGAGCAAAAAGGAACCGGATCCGCGACTGCCAAACACAGTCTGCGATGCTCCGCTACCAAATGCTGCGCCCATGGTTGCGCCTTTACCTTGTTGCACTAACACTAAAACAATCAGGCAAGCGACCGTTAACACATGGATAATTAAAATAAATTGGTACATCTTTCCCCCACTTAGTTTGCTGCTTCGCAAATTGCCAAAAAACTTTTCGCATCTAATGACGCGCCACCGACTAAACCGCCATCAATATCAGGCATTGCAAATAATTCAGCTGCATTATCTGCTTTAACACTGCCGCCGTACAGTATACGCACTGTATCAGCAACATCAAGACTGTATTCTCTAAAAAGGTGACGAATATAGTGATGCACTGCTTGAGCCTGCTCTGGTGTTGCGGTCAAACCTGTGCCAATAGCCCATACAGGCTCATAAGCCACAACCGCTTGTCTAAATGCGTCAATGCCCACCAAATGCAATACCGCCTGAAGCTGCTCCGCAATCACCAATTCAGTCTGCCCTTCTATTCTTTGTTGCTGCGTTTCCCCTACACACAATACAGGCTGCAAACCCGATTCAATAGCTGTTTTAAATTTATTCGCTACCAATGCAGAGCTTTCTTGAAACAATTGACGTCGTTCGGAATGACCCACCAACACATATTGGCAACCATAATCCACCAACATCAAACCAGACACTTCCCCGGTAAAAGCACCCGACTCACCCAAGTAAAGATTTTGCCCACCCCAGGCCACCTGGCCATCCACTAACTGGCTTTCAGCCAATTGCAAATGCACGAAGCTTGGAAAAACAACGATGGACACAGAAGGATAAAGACGCGCCCCTTCTTTAATCCCATTCAGTAGGGCATTCGCATCTACTCGCGAACCATGCATTTTCCAATTGCCTGCGACTATCTTTCTACGCATAAAAAAAATCACCGCTGTGTTTAAGTGGCGGTGATTGTAAACGAAGAGGTGGGTTAGTTACAAGGCGATGTATAATTTTCGTAACTACTCAGCGCCCCCTTGATGTGTCCCTGCTACGGTGCTACTTGCATCCGGTTAATCGGTTTTATAAATACACAGCTGCTTAGAACACCTCTCCCACAGGGGGAGAGGTGTCCTAAGCAGCTGTGCATTTATAAAACCGATTAACCGAATACAAGTAGCGCCGTAGCAGGAATGACACATCAGTGGGCGCTAAGTAGCTACTCATTTTCGGCTGAAGATGGTAACTACATCAGCCTCATTACATTCGCGGTCTAGCTTGCTCTGGCACAACTTCACGATTAAGGACTTTTATTTTCTCTTGCAACGCTTCTATCTTCGATAAGTTATTATCTCCACCGCCAGGGCTATTCTGAGTGAGTTTTGTATTTGCATCCGTACCCACTTTTTTTGCGTCACGAATACATTTCTCATATAATCCAGCCTCTTTCCTCAGCTGGTCTTTGGACTCCAGAACTTCACTTAAATCACGCCCACTACCGCGTGGAAGTGGATCTATATACTGTCGCACACTGGCTATCATATCCTGATCTATGCCTACAGCATGCCGCGTTACAGTACTATCCATCTGACTTACATAATTTTGAGCCATCCCGCTTGGACCCGTTAAACTCATAAGCCCTTGATTTGCCGCTTCTTGAGCCGCTTTAAGGCTTGCCAATTTATCAAAATGTACTGTCATTGCAGCAGTATCAGCAGCAGCCTCAGGATCACGGGTCGCTTTTTCTATTTCTTTAGTCACCGCACGCAGCTCATTTTCAATAGTTACCTTTTGCGCATCAAACTGTTGAATTTTCGAGTCTAGCTTTTTAACCTCAGCGCTTAACACTTCAATTTTCTGCTCAGGCAATGTTTTTCCTAGAAATGCGTTATTGAGTTCTGTCTGCAAGTTTGTAGCACCCAGCACAGCACCTGCCGGTGGTGATTGCAATACCGCCCCAAGCTTACTCTCACCCACAGCTTTCTGAGCAGCGGATTCTTCCTTCTTTTCCACACCTTGGGTATATTTCTCCCACTGATCATATAACGTTTGCGCCCTTCTAATGAGATCCTTGCCTGCAGCAGACTCCGCATTATTCAATACGTCTATTGCGTTTTCACCCAAGGTAATCCCAATGAAATCACCTCTTGCTGCCGACTTCTCTGCAGCAATAATGGCATATTCCAGCTCGGTCGCCATCCTTTTATAGAAAGGGCCATAATGGTTCCCGGTTGGAGGACAATCCAGCTCAATAGAACTCAGCGGATCAGTCATGTGACATAACGCAATCATTTTAGCCATCGCTTCTGGCACGTTCTGGCTACGTTCAAATGCACCCCCCCCACTTGAATGCATAATAGTAAATGATCTCTTGCCTTTGTCGTCGGTTTTACTTTGTATCTGAAATCTTTCTGCTTTGTAATCGTATTCAGTCAGCCCCGGTTTATTCTGCGCCTCCATCAACCTCTCCATGGCGTTGTCACGCGCTGCTCTAGGATCTGCTTCCTCTTCATCCGCGCGCAGTTTCACTTCCTTTTCATAATCACCCGCTATCTGAATCGCAATAGGGAGTACTTCTTTCCAATCAATCTTTCCCGTAATACCTTTAAAGGAGGAATCATATGAAGGAATAGCCTCTACATCTGTCCAATCAGCTATTTTATGCTTGATCTCCGCTGCTATGCGTACATGATGAGTAAGCTCTCTTATACGGTCCTCTTGCATATCTGTTAGTTGCTCACTAGAGCCAACGGCTGGAATATCATGCAACGGTCTCACTGTTTTCGGATGTATTATCTTTTGCCATCCACGCGCCGCCATGCCAATGTCCTTGCCTTTTTCCATCTCGGCTAAAAGAGCTTCCATCTCATCAGAACCTGCCGCGCAAACTAATTTGCATTCTTTTGTCACTTTATTGACATAATAAAGTGACTTCGCATTAGCGTTGGCAGCGTCGACTACTATTACGTACGCGCGATTTGAACCTTTCTGCATAATATCGACAATACTGGCGTCATCTGCACTACTTGGTGCCGCACCTACACTAACAACATCACAACGGCCTGCCTCTCCTTTGGCATCTCTTAATCTTGTATTTTCCAATTTCTCATAAAGTATCTGCTGCTCTAGCGAACCCTCTCGCAATTCATTACACCTATTTGTGTATACACGCGCTTGGGTTTTTTCTTGAAGGTGAGAGAGTTGTTTTTCGATCACACCTGGAAACTCTTTGAGTCGAGCTTTACTTGCGGCCGCCTCAGCAGGAATAGCTGCTAGTACTTCTGGCGTATTAAGAAATCGCTCAAATTCATTTACTTTTTCCTGCATCGCTTTAAGCTCAACAGGTTTACCATTCATCCAGCCATTTTGGATATTTTTAATCTCTTGCTCAAAACGTTTTATTGTTGCAATTTTTTGAGCGAGGCTATCAATTGGCACGCGATGGTTATTATCTATCTCTGTTTTTTTCTTCTCAAACTGTACATCAAGCTTTGCGCTTTCGTTAGCTATAGCTTCACTACTATCTTGGGCAATTCTTTGCTGTTGCATTTTTGCTTCAGCGGACTTTTGTTCTTGCTCCGCAAATCTCGCCTGTAGCTGACCCTCCTCTCTCTTAGCATCACCATGGTTTTGATCAATAGTCTTCAATTCTAATGAGTTAGCTTTTAAGGTCTTTTGCGCAGCTGTTAGACCAACCTGCAATATGTCCACTTCAGTGTTAGCGCCCTTGCGTTCTACTTCTATTGCTGCTACTAGATCATTTACTTCCCTTTCGGCAGTCTCAACCGCCACTCGAGCAGTCTCCCGCTTATGTTCAAGCTCTATCCGTTCTTCATTAATCTGGCGGTGCTGATTCTGCAGATCCCCTATGGATCTCTGAGCCTCTAATATTTTGGCCTCTTCAACAGCAGTACGTTCCACTTTTCTTGCCGTTTCTTCCTGCGTGAAGATTTGTAATGCGGCTGCTATTCGTTGAGATTCTGTTTCTTTTTCTCCGGTTATTTTCGTTTGCAGACCTGCTAATTTTTTATCCAATTCATTCAATGCTTCGGGTGCCACCTTCCCCACCCATTTTTTCAACTCTCCGCCTTGCTCCGAATCATAACCATACATTACAATTGGATCATTCACTTTTAGAGTTATCACACGCGGAGCTGTAGGAGGCACACGACTCGCAGCTAGGACTGCCTCTGCTTGTTCGAGATCAGCTTGCTTAATTTGCGCATTTGTCGCTTGTAATTTCAGCACCGCTACTGACTTGGCTAACGAAGCACTCTTCCGAGCAATAGCCTGCTCTGGCGTTTCTTTGGACTCAGCTTTAGCGTCTTTATCCTCAGCATTCGCAACTTTAGCATCAGCATTAGC
>DHJK01000038.1:6211-40157 GCA_002404295.1 Legionellales bacterium UBA4722 | reverse complement strand
ACTTTAGCATCAGCATTAGCGACTTTTGCATCAGCATTAGCGACCGGTTGTAGCGGCGGGCCTGCTCCCTTTTTCTCATCACCTGGTTGCGGTGGTGGTTGTGCTGCTTGTAATGGATCATGGCCTTGTACCATTATGAAACCCTCTATATTATGAAACAGAATTATTTATTGAATAATTATACTACATAAAATCCATTTTCGCCCAACTTGTCCCTTTGTTACGCCCCTTTACCTGATCTTTGGCGTGCTTGTTCCTCTGCCTGATAAAGCTTTTGATCGGCTTCAGTGGGCTCATAATGCAATACTTCCAAGGGCTTACCATGCTTATGTGCTAAGATCTGAATCTCAACCCAGCTAGCACGTACCATTTTATTAAAACCTGTTAATTCGACCGTCCAACCCCGCTTGTAGGCCTCACGCGACATGACTCTGGCGGTTTGTAAGGCGTCTTCCAGTGTTCTTTCGTGTGAAAACAAATCCGTTGGTGCGCCGACTAAACAGCTGCCTCGATCATAAATCTGAAAATGCGGGCTAGCGTCCTCTAGCTGTAATTTGACATTGTCACCAGGAAGATCCAGATTATGCACATCCCAGATCGTTATCGTCGCAAACCGTTGTATCAGGTAATACACTTCTACCAAGGTCAACGGACGATCTAGTAAACTTTCGATCTCAGGCAAAGGGGAATTGGCCCCTAATGCTTCCCATATTTTCGATTTCAAATCAGTGAAATATTGGTGTCCTTCCAGCATGCTGATGCGTTCTTTAACGGTCAGCTTTAATTCCGTTTTTAATTCCGCACCCGACGCACTTTTTGCGTGAATAATAATCTCATAAAATCCCTCTGTTCCGATTGCCGGAATCCCGCCTAGCGTGCCGCTCTCGGTGCAGATCAAACCTTGCGATAATGCTTGGCCGTCGGATAGCTCTGCAAGAAATTGCAGCGGGCTTTTATCCTCTTCTGATGGATGTATGAAATCATTCAAATTGATTGGGCCGAAAGCGGCGCCTTCATTAACAACTTGGGGTGGAATGGGTTTAATCAAAACAGGCGGCTGGTCTGGCATAGGTCATCCCTTGAGTGGTGTTTATTGAGAGTACGCGAAACGGGGGATTTTGTGAAGATGGCGCTGCGAGTTGCACTGCTTTAATCGTGAACGTGCCTCAATCCCCGTCATTGCGAGCGAGAGCGAAGCAACCTAGTCTTTTCAACGCTGCTTTTAAGCATCAATGGTACTAATCAGCTTTGAAAAGACTAGGTTGCTTCGCTCTCGCTCGCAATGACGAGGGTTGATGGCTCGGGCACGTTCACGAAAAGAGTAACACCGGCACGATTAAGATTTAACACCACTCATACATCTCCGTCACCAACGGACTACACTGCATACACTTAACCCCACAATTCACCGTTTTCTGACACTGCCGCACCTTCCCTTTCCGAATCCAGTGCCTCAACATCTGACGCGCCAATTCCGAGTCGCAATTAAAATAACTGCAAAGCGTCGCCAAACTCGTCATCTTAACCCGCGCCAAATATTCTTTGATATCAAGCAAGTTCATATTGACCTCGTAGTTCGCCTCGAGTTGAATAAAAACGCATTCCCATCACAATCAAAATAAAAACACTCGCGATGCTTGCGACCCACATAAAAGAGAATGCAGGATGGCGTGCCCAAGTGGCTAGCTGATAAAAAGCAACAGCAGCACCGTATGCAACGCTAGTAGTCCACACCACAGAAAACAATGCCCATCCCCGATTCACTTCGCGGAACATCGCAGCGGTCGTAGAAACACAGGGAAAATATAATAAAACAAAAAGTAAATAAGCCATGGCACCGATTTGCCCATCGAATTTTTTAGCCATCACACCATACACCGTTTGCGACACAGCATGCACTGGTGCTTTAGCTAACACGGGATTGCCTAACGCATTACCTAACTCACTTAACTTCGTTGGTATGGACATCGCTGCATCTTGCAAGCCACCCCAAAAATGAAACGTAGCACCCGTTATATTCGCCAAGTGACCTACTTGGGTATACAACGCATTCAGTGTGCCAATCACGACTTCTTTCGCTAACACGCCCGTCAACAAACCCACTGTTGCAGGCCAGTTATCTTGTTGTATACCCATCGGTGCAAAAACAGGTGTAACAGTGCGGCCCACAACCGATAACAACGAGTGCGCATCTCCTTCACCGGTGCTTAACGTTCCACCTACATTCAGGCTGCCTAACGCGCCTAACAAAACACAAATAGGCACAATGTATTTACCCGCACGAAAAACAAATCCTTTTAAACGCTGCCAGGCGTGCAAACCTAGCGTTCTTAAATTAGGTAAATGATAAGCAGGCAGCTCCATGATCAAGGGCGCAGGCTCACCTTGTAAAAGAGTTTTACGTAATAACAAACCGGTTAACATCGCAAGCGCAATGCCAATCATATACAAAACAAAAATAACATTTTGTCCGCCTACAGGAAAAAATGCAGCGGTGAAAACAGCGTAAATCGCAAGACGCGCACCGCATGACATGAAGGGGCTCATCATCACTGTTAAGATACGATCGCGTTTGTTTTCTAACGTGCGCGCGGCCATCACAGCGGGTACGTTGCAACCAAAACCTACGATCATGGGGACAAATGATTTTCCTGGCAAACCTAATGCACGCATCAAACGATCAATGACAAATGCTGCGCGTGCCATATAGCCGGAATCTTCTAGCAAGGCAAGAAATAAAAACATCGCGCCAATCACGGGGATAAACGTGACTGTTGTATTGATGCCTTTGCCTACGCCATTGGCAAGCAACGCAATCAGCCATGTGGGTGCGTGGAGCTGGGTCAACACTTGCGCCACTCCGCCTACAAAAAGAGTATTACTGCCAATATCAAAAAAATCTTGGAATGCACCGCCGATATTGATTGCGAATAAAAACATGCAGTACATGACGGCTAAAAAAATCGGAATGCCTAATAGGCGGTGTAATACGATGCGATCGATGTAGGTTGTGAATGTTTTACGTTCTTTGCTCGTTGCAATAATGCAGCGCGAAACAATCGCTTTAATCGTTCGATAGCGTGCATCAGCTAGTACGATATCGCTGTCTTCATCGAGTTCGGTGCGGATTGTTTGTTGATAGCCTGGGATATTTTGCAGAATATTTTCTGGAATAAATTGACGGACAAAAAGATCTTCTTCTAGCAAACGTAATGCGAGCCATTGGGTATTTATATCATTGCCCCCTATCCGTTCACTCTGGAGAGCTGAGGCATCATCAATCTCGTCATTGCGAGCGAAGCGAAGCAATCCAGCTTTCAAACGATGCTTAGTAAACCTAAATTTGTTTTCTGAATCTTTGCTTTCGAGATGGATTGCTTCGCTTCGCTCGCAATGACGTTGTTTATTAGAGAAAAGTTTGAGGGGAGACATCAGCTGGAAAGGCTGTATAGCGGCCGTCTCGCAGACAGGAAATGATGTGGGACTGATCGGGATTTCGCGCGCAATCTGCGCAACGATTTTCATGATCAAATCAGGATATTGAATAAGAGCGCCTGCTTCTGTAAGCATCACCTTTTTCTCAAAAGAAGCCGTTTTCTGAACGCTCACCACTACTTTTTTTAATTCACTAATCCCTTTACTTTTACTCGCTTCCAATGTCACCACAGGACAATTAAATTCTTTAGCAAACTGATCCACCAAAATTTTAATCTGTCTTTGACGCGCCACATCCATCATATTAAGCGCAAGAATCACGGGCACACCCATTTCCAGTAATTGCACCGTTAAATAAAGACTACGCTCCAGATTGCTGGCATCCAAAATATTCACAATGATATTAGCTTGGCGTTTTAAAATATAATCACAAGCAATACGCTCATCTATAGAAGAGTCTGCCGAGACGCTTGTGAGTGAGTAGATACCCGGCAAATCAACCACTTCAACCGTGGCATTTTCCCATTTAAAAAACCCACTTTTGCGTTCAACCGTGACCCCAGGCCAGTTCCCCACGTGCTGGCGCCCGCCGGTCAATGCGTTGAATACAGTAGATTTACCGCAGTTTGGATTTCCCACTAAACCAATGGTGAGGGTATTCACACTAGCACCTCTTCAAGCTGCAATATCCCCGCCTCACCTTTGCGCAAACTTAAGGCAAAACCGCGGACTTGAATCTCTACAGGATCACCTAAAGGGGCAATTCGTGACACAGTGAGCTCAGTCCCTGGGATTAACCCCATGGCAATCAGACGATGGCGATACCCCTTTTCTCCAGAAGATAGTCGCACAATGCGTGCTTTATTGCCGATTTTCATGTCTTTTAGCTGCATTTTGTATCCTGGCGGCGTTTGTTTGTATAGCGAATTATATCATCCCTACCCCATAGGTTGTCAACCTAGTTGAGAATCACTCTCATTTGGAAATAAAAAATTATCCTCCCACCCTTCCATTTTCATAAAGAGCACTATACTTATAAAAATAGGAGAAATAATATGCAAAATCGAAATAATGCAGATGACCAAATTCTGGAAAGTTTTTTGTCGATACCACCAACAAATGAAGACAAAAAATTTGAAAACGCTATAACCACTTTTACTGGAGAGTTTGATTTGGGAAATGCTTTATCACAAGCAGAGCAAGGAAATCATTATGCATTAGCACAGCTTGGAAAATTTCATTACGAGAAGGGCGATAAGGAACGCGCATGGAAATATTTTGATACCGCCATTAAAAGAGATAGTGGAAAAGGCAAATCTCACCATTACAATTTAGCTTATCTAATTGCATCTTATCTACCTGAAGACGACCCTAAAAAAGACGAGTACAATCTTCTTGGAATACAAAAACGTATCTTGCTATACAAAGGAGCCCCTTTTAAAGAGTATAGCGCCAGCTACGAACACACAAATGAAAGAAGAAGTGTCGCTGCCATCACATCCGTTCTGCGCAACACAAATAGAAAAAAATCAAACTTTGTATCCTTAATGTTAACCATATTAAGTAACGCCGAACTCAATAACAACCCCTATCAATACATGTTTGGCCTTAATGACGCACTAAGAAATGCGGGCTACGAACCTAGCAAGAAAGTTGGCATCACTAAAATTAGCTCTATTGAAACGATTTATCCTCATCCATATTATGTAACAGCAAAAGAAGAATTATTTGCACTCATTGAAAATTATCCTCACGATTTTCAAGATATAATCTGTCAACTATCTCAATCTGATATTCAAAAAATAATTCAGCACTATCCTACGTCACAGGCCAACAGCGGACAACCAAAAGAAAAGAATCCTGCACTTGAATTTTATGGGCCTACTTTTTTTTATGATTATCAAAAAAAAATAGCTGATGAAATCTGCATGTATATGATAACTCATCCAAATGCCGATATAGAAAAAGCAAAAAAGCATATTTTTAAAATCCATCCGTACCATCAAGATTATCTGAATGGGATTGATCCAATAGTGCAGAATAAAATAGAAATCTATAAAAACGAACATTCAAAATCAGAAAAGGAAATGGCAGAAACTCTCGACAAAACAAATGCTACTGCAGGCCTCATGATAACTGAGCTAGAAAAAACAGTGCATACAGCCATTGATGCATTAGAAAGAAAACTCAACTTGGAACCGCATAATAATAACTCTACTGACGAGACAACTGACACAATAGAAAAGAAGCAGAAAAAAATAAATAAAAATCAACAGATTCTCCAGCTGCAATTAAACGCATTTCTTAGCCTCCGAACTCAATTAGAACCGACCCCCACCCCATCAGCTCCATTACTCGCTCCATCAGCTGGCGCCTCTGAAAATCCACCGCCCTACTCTGCAAATGAAGGAAAAAGTAATTTTAAAAGAATACAAATTATTGCAGAACTGATAAAAACACAAAATGAAATAGTGACAAAAGGATCAAATGAATTACATCGCGAACCTGTTGAATGGTTGCAGGGCATTGCACTCTTTATCCTAAGCATGCCTGCGCTTATTATTCCTGTTATGTTATTAAGTAAAAAATATCTTCATACTTATAAATTTTGGGACTTAAATGCAATAGCAGCAAATTCGAATGAAGCAAAAGGATTTTCGAGCAATCTAATGTTAAATGAAACAACAAAGCATGTTTCCAAAGAAACGAAAAAAATCAAACAACAAAAAGAAACTCACGAGTCCTTATTTTTTTCTGCTCGCAAATCCCCTGATGAGCCACCTCCTTCTTATGAGCAACAGGAGCATAACGCATCAGCAAATAAGAAGAATTAAACAAACTTACTATGACATTGGAAAATGCAATCTAAGCCGTCAATGCTGTTAAGAATTATTCTCATTTAATGGAAAGCACAACAGAAAAAGAAAAAGCTGCATCTAAAACCTTTCCGAAAAGCCGCATAAAATTACAAACGATCATCAGAAGGTGAGCCCGCTACAAACACCTGCTCCAGCGTCTCCCGTAATCGAATCAACTGCCCATGAAAAAAATGGCCTGCACTCGGAATACGGATGAGCCGTGGCTTCAGTGTTAATGTATCAATCCAATCATATAATTCCTGAGGCGAAACAACTTCATCTTCCTCACCTTGAATGATAAGCCAAGGACAGGTGATGGGTGGTAACTTAGGCGATATAAAACGTGACACCTGCGGAGCTACGCTAATTAATTGCGCGATTGAAAGTTGCGTTGAAGCTGAGGCTGCGACAAAACCGCCGAAAGAAAAACCGGCAAGCCACAGCTCATCATTTGGGAAGAGCATTTGCAACCAATAAGCGAGCTCGAGGAGATCGGCGGTTTCACCTTTACCTTCATCATGAGTACCGGCGCTTTTACCTACGCCGCGGAAATTAAATCGGACGGTGCGTAATCCTAAATTATGAAAAGCGCGCGCTAGGGTGCTGACTACTTTGTTAGTCATGGTGCCGCCATAAAGAGGATGGGGATGGCAGATAATAACAGAAGCACTCAATGGATTTTTTTCAGGCACTGTTGTTAGTACTTCAATATTGCCTACAGGTCCTGGATATAAGAATGAGCTTTCTTGCGAAGGAAAAACAAGCATGACTATCTTACGCCTTATTTTTAAATGAAATTATCATCTCATGTTATCTTATGCGTGTCATCAACTGGCGGCGTGTCGCTTTCCTTAACCGTTCCCCAGGTATCAAGCCACTTGAGCATTACTTGATGACTCACTATTTTTTTTTGCTCGACCTCTTCCCAGCTAGCAATAGTCTCTTGATTCAACTGTTCGTTATATTTTTCTTGTTCGCAGTTAGGATCAGTGGCTGACATAATGACCTCAAGTTTAATTTATTGATGAAAAATTATTTGCCCAATTTTAACACTTAACTACTACGGTATCGTCATTGCGAGCGTGAGCGAAGCAACCCAGTCTTTCAACGCTGCTTTTAACCTAAATGGTTCTAATCAGCTCTGAAAAGACTGGGTTGCTTCGCTCACGCTCGCAATGACCAGACTGGAGTTACTTCACAGCTTTCAATACTTTCCGCAAAAACTGCCCTGTATACGAACTCTTATGCTTCGCCACTTCCTCCGGCGTCCCCACCGCAACAATCTGACCACCCTTATCACCACCCTCCGGCCCTAAATCAATAACCCAATCTGCCGTCTTAATCACATCCAAATTATGCTCGATAATCACAATCGTATTCCCCGCATCACGCAAGCGATGCAATACTTTCAATAATTGCTCTATATCAAAAAAATGTAACCCTGTCGTTGGCTCATCTAAAATATATAACGTACTTCCCGTATCTCGTTTTGATAATTCCCGCGCTAATTTAATACGCTGCGCCTCACCCCCAGACAAGGTTATCGCACTTTGACCCAAGCACACATACGACAAACCCACATCAATCAGTGTTTGTAATTTACGAGCTATAACAGGAATCGCATCAAAAAACGCACGCGCATCTTCAATCGTCATCGCTAACACTTGTTGAATATTTTTACCTTTATACGTAATTTCTAATGTTTCGCGGTTATAACGCTTACCTTGGCAAACATCACACGTCACATACACATCAGCAAGAAAATGCATTTCCACCTTGATCATGCCATCGCCCTGACACGCTTCACAACGACCGCCCTTGACATTAAAACTAAATCTGCCTGGCGTAAAACCACGTGAACGCGCTTCCTGCGTACCTGTAAACAATTCACGGATGGGTGTAAACAAGCCTGTATACGTAGCAGGATTAGAACGAGGCGTGCGGCCAATTGGACTTTGATCAATCTCCACGATTTTATCAAGCTGCTCCAAACCTTCTATATTTGTATGCGCTGCCGGCTCATACTGCGAACCACCATTGACTTCACGTGCCACTAACGGCGCCAACGTATCATTAATCAACGTTGATTTACCTGAACCTGATACACCTGTAATACAAGTCATTAACTGCAAAGGAATAGTAACACTGATATTTTTTAAGTTATTACCAGTTGCCCCTTCCAATACAATCACTTTTTTTGGATTAATAGGCAGACGTTTTTTAGGTATCGCGATTTGACGTTTGCCTGATAAATATTGCCCCGTTAAAGAATTCGGATTTTTTAAAATATCAGCCGGTTTTCCTTCTGCAACAATGGAGCCACCATGCACACCTGCACCCGGACCTATATCAATCACATGATCAGCACTCAAGATAGCATCTTCATCATGCTCTACGACAATCACTGTGTTACCCAAATCGCGCAAATGATTTAACGTTGTCAATAATCGTGCATTATCACGCTGATGCAAACCAATAGAAGGTTCATCCAGAATATACATCACACCCACCAATCCTGCGCCTATTTGGCTAGCTAAACGAATACGTTGCGCCTCACCCCCAGATAAAGTGTCAGCACTGCGATCCAGGCTTAAATAATCCAAACCCACATTGATTAAAAAACTTAACCGACTAATTAATTCTTTAACAATTTTAACGGCAATCTCCGCACGATAACCCGCCAATTTTAAATTCTCAAAAAAACTTTTGCATTGACTAATCGATAATGCTGCAATTTCTGGCAATGATTTATCTGTCACAAAAACAAAACGGGCTGCCTGAGACAAACGCGCTCCCTTGCAACTTTCACATTTTTTATTCGCTAAATATTTACTGAGTTCTTCTCGCACCATTTCCGATTCTGTATCACGGTAACGACGCTCCATATTGGGAATAATACCCTCGAAAGGATCTTTTTTATTAAAACCACGTCCATCGTCATTTTTATAGATGAAATGAATAATCGTATTACCACTGCCATATAAAACCACATCCTGAATTTTTTTAGGCAATTTGGAAAAAGGCGTATCTACATTAAATTTATAATGCTTCGCAAGAGAAGATAACATTTGAAAATAATAGGGATTTCTTTTATCCCAACCACGAATCGCGCCTTCTGCTAAACTGAAATCAGGATGCGTGACAATCAAATCCACATCAAAATCGTGTTTCACTCCTAAACCATCACACGCAGGACAAGCACCTGTTGGACTATTGAATGAAAATAATCGCGGCGTTAATTCAGGTAGACTATAACCGCAATCAGCGCATGAAAATTTTTCAGAAAAAAGTTGTAACGTATGATCCGGCTCATCCATCAAAGCGACTGCCGCCAATCCTTCCGCTAAACGTAATGCTGTTTCAAACGATTCTGCAAGTCGTAATCGAATATCAGCACGCACTTTAAGCCGATCCACAACCACTTCAATCGTATGCTTGCGACGTAAATCTAATTTGGGCGCCTCATCTAATTCTATTAATTTTCCATCAATGCGTGCACGCACATAACCTTGCGCCCGCAATGTTTGCAATAATTCATGATGCTCGCCTTTGCGCTCACGCACAACAGGCGCCAGAATCATGATTTTGGTATCCTCTGGCATCGCTAAAACCGTATCCACCATTTGGCTGATGGTTTGCGCTTCAAGCACATTATTATGTTCTGGACAGCGCGGCTGCCCTACTTTGGCATAGAGCAAACGCAAATAATCATAAATCTCAGTAATGGTACCCACGGTGGATCGCGGGTTATGGGAGGTAGATTTTTGCTCAATTGAAATAGCAGGCGACAGCCCTTCTATATGATCGACATCCGGCTTTTCCATCAAAGATAGAAATTGTCGCGCGTAGGAGGATAAAGACTCTACATAGCGACGCTGACCCTCTGCATACAACGTGTCAAAGGCCAATGATGACTTGCCAGAGCCGGAAAGACCTGTAATAACAGTCAGTTGATCTCTGGGGATATTGAGATTGATGTTCTTTAGGTTGTGAGTACGCGCACCGCGGATCTGGATTTCTTTCATAGTAGGTTTGTCGTTTTAATAAACTGGTTCATTACAATGGGTGCCTATTATACCTAAAGTACACATAAATGCCCCTTCTTACTGCTTTGCATCTCACAATGCAATAGTTCTGACTAAAAAATAACACAAAGACTGCGGATTGACTTTTTTTAACCATTTCTGTATATTTGACTCAACTTTAATCAGCCTAGGTGTCCAATGTTATCACAAGGTAAAATCAGTGAATTATTATTGAAAAATCAAAACGCTCAATTCACGAACCGGATTTATAAAACGGAAAAAGTGCCTGCTAAAGTCATTGTAGAAAAAGCAAAATCTGAGCAAATTAATCAGGATCAAAGAGCAGCCGAAGAAAAGAATAAATATGATAAAGCCATAGAACATTTTAAGAAAGCAGAGTATAGAGAAGCAAGAATATTGCTTGAAATATTTTATACTGCCCACTATAAGACTTCTAATTTAACGCTATTAAGACTACTTGCGGTAACATGTGATGAAGACAAGACATTTCCACAGGCGGAAAAAGAGGCTTTAGCTGGGCCGCTATTGCAACATCTATTTCTTGAATTTTCAAAAGAAAAACAACCACCACACAGAGAAATAGTAAACATTTTATGTTCTTTAGCAAAGCTATATCAAGACGATACAGAGAAAAAGAAAAAATATTCTTTAGCCGCATTAAAAAAAGTAACCGCACATCCCAACGAATTCACGCGCATTAATCCTCTTGGAAAACTTGATGATGATTTATTGAGATGCACACTCAATCTTATTTATAATAATATTGCAAACTGCTTAGTCGTTGACGCTGGCAGCGCCTTTGATCCAGAACATAAAAAACAATTATATCACGAAGCGTGTAATCATTTTGAATTAGCATTCAATCAGCAACCTGACAATATAGAAAACCTATTAAAATGGGTTGAGTTAACCATTGTAGATAAAAATATGGCACATGGAATAAAATTACTAGAATCATTTGAAAATAAATTTCATAAAAATAAAAGCTATTGGGAAAGTTTGAGAAAATTATATCACCATTGCGAAGATGACAAAAAAACAAAGGAATGTGCTGAAAAATCTGCCTGGTGCAAAACAGCCGATGAATTTAGTTATCTTTTTGATTATTTTAATGGCAAACCTTTATCACAACCTGCCGACACTGCTTCTATAAATGAGCTGATGCTTGCTGCGAATTTTTGCTACCACAACAATCAAACAGCTCAAGGAAACGAATTAATTGATAGGATATTAGAAATCAGCCCTCATAAAATACAAGCTCTACAATTGCGCATATTTCTCAATGAAAATAATACTGAATTAGTGCTTAATATATGCAATCAGATGCTAGAAATGAATCCCGATTCAATTTTTGCAATCCTAAAAAAAGCTCAGCACGCTATAAATAATCAAAACCCAGAGTCTCAACTGTACGCTTATGCATTATTAGAAAAAGTTTATGCACTTGGACATCGAGAGCCTTTCGTCATGAGGAATTTAATTTCTTTGAGTGCAGCACTGGGTGAAACAGATAACCTTATCATGTATGCCTTATCAAATGTGGAGCATAATAAACTGCCGTATGATTATTTACTCTTAGCTTTGGTTTATCATACAATAGGCGAGCATCGATCCGAATTAGACACTCTTCAGCATATTCAAAAAATGGATCCTGATTTTGAAAAAGATTGCATCGCATGTCGAATAATTAGCGCCTTGTTTGTGACAGCAAAAACAAGAGAACAATTCAATCAATGTGCAAAAAAATTAATGAGTTATTTAAAGCATCATCCAGAAGAGCGCTCTAATTCATTATTTACCCCTATGATAGAATGTTTCAAACAAAACCAGATTGAAATGCCACTGCTCTTATCTACTAAAGACATGAGCCATAGTCTAGAGAAAAAACAACCTGATGAGTCATCACTTTCGAAACCGTTAGTGCCTGCAGATATAAAGCAAAAAATAATTTCACTACTCAATCTACGCTTTGAGCCATGTAAGGAATTATCAAAAAAAGAAAACAAAAGTAAAACGATGGAAAAGGATGCTAAGCTATATAAGCTTGGCGAGGATAACAGTAATCTCTATGCTTACATATCATCTAAAGCCAGGTTGAAAGGCGGAGCGCTCATCGATATTTTTGAAGAAGTTTTAGGAACAGGAAGACTCAAGTCTGCAGGTTCCAAAGGTCAGTCTACAACTAAACAACTGCATAATGGAACACACAGCGTTAAGTCTTTGAAAACTCATTTTCGATTGTTAGAAAAAAATAAATTTTTACTCGAAGACAAAGTAGTGATCGAGTTTGAACCTATTGTAGCCCATAGTCGATTAAATAAATAATAAGTTTGCCGCTTTCAGTGACAATTCATTATAATGAGCGCCTATTATAACTAAGCACACGCAAATGACTTCTCTTAAAATGACTAACATAGAACGAGCTGCTGTTTTTTCTTTATCCACTATCATGTCGCTTCGCATGCTAGGGTTGTTTATGGTGCTGCCCTTATTTTCGTTGTATGCCTCTCACTTAACAAGTGCGACCCCTTTCTTAATTGGATTAGCTATGGGGGTCTATGGTTTAACTCAGGCAATCTTGCAAATTCCGTTTGGTGCACTATCTGATCATTTCGGACGAAAAAAAATGATCGCATTGGGTTTTTGCATCTTTGCACTGGGTAGTGCAATTGCAGCCATGTCGCACGATATTTGGGGATTGTTATTGGGACGTGCTTTACAGGGCGCAGGCGCAGTAGGCAGCACCATCATAGCGCTCATTGCTGATTTAACTCACCCCATACAACGCACCAAAGCTATGGCAATCGCAGGTATCACCATTGGGATGTCTTTTTCACTCGCTATGGTTATTGGACCTATTTTTGCTTCCTGGATTCAGGTTAGCGGTGTTTTTTGGCTAGGTGTTTTGTTCAGCGTTATTGCAATTATCATGCTCTATACAGTGGTTCCTACCCCCACTGTTATTGCTCAACCCATAGAAACCGAATCTAAAATACGACAATTCGCCGCTTTATTAAAACATCCCGCACTGATGCACTTAAATATCAGTATTTTTCTATTACATTTAATTTTTACCGCCAGCTTTGTTGTGATTCCGATCAGCTTGCAATCACTTGCGGGTCTCCAAGGTCATCAACAATGGAATTTATATCTTCCCACCTTGATCGTCGCTTTTGTCATCTGCATTGCATGCATCAGAATTGCTGAAAAAAAGCACCAAATAAAATACTTTTTTATAGGTGGGATTATCACATTCGTGATTGCAGAACTTTTATTATGGGCTTTTGCACAAAGCCTCTTGCTTTCGGCGCTCAGTCTATTATTATTCTTCTCTGCGTTTTCATTACTCGAAGCATTCCTCCCCTCTTTAGTCTCACGTACCGCACCCCCACATCGCAAAGGCACCGCACTTGGCATTTATTCTTGCTCACAATTTTTAGGCATTTTTATAGGCGGAACGCTAGGCGGCGAGCTGTACGGCGCATTCGGTGCTACTAAGGTCTATTTATTTTGCGCAATAATTGCCATCGTCTGGACAGCTATTGCGTTTACTATGAAAAACCCTCAGTATTCTACTACTTCCCATTGATGACCCATTTATTACAACTTTTTCAGGAGAGCCCACATGGCAAAAGGCAGCGTTAACAAAGTAATCCTCGTCGGCAACTTAGGCCGCGATCCCGAAGTACGCTACACCCCAAACGGGTTAGCTGTAGCAAATATCACCATTGCAACCACTGAGCAATGGAAAGACAAGCAAAGCAATGAAAATCAAGAGCGCACAGAATGGCACCGCGTGGTGTTTTATAGCCGTTTAGCTGAAATTGCGGGTGAGTATTTACGCAAAGGCAGCAAGATTTATATTGAAGGACGGTTGCAGACTCGTAAGTGGGTAGACAAGAACACAAACCAAGATCGTTATACGACTGAGATCATTGCGGATTCTATGCAGATGCTAGATAGCAAAGGTAATGGTGCTGGTAGCCATCAACAAGGTGAAGCGCCTGCGCATACCTCAGAAAAATCTGGGGCAGATATGGGGCAGCCGCAAGCTGCGACGGATAATTTTGATGATGATATTCCGTTTTAGCGTCAAGTATATTTAATTTGTTAATTTTATAGAATAAGCCCTTGATACAAGGGCTTATTCATTTTTATATTGAATTAAGAGCAAGAAAATGAACGTTTAAAACGGAAAAATGCTGGATTATTACAGCAAGTTGTTGTTTAACAATATAATGCTTATGCGCATGAACTAAGTGATTACTTATTAAGCAAGCCTCTCCCTGTAATCGACAATGACCAAACAGATAATAGCAAATAGCCCATAAACACTTAGCTATAGAGAAATCCTACTAATGGAGATGTTATGCTTAACAAACAAAAGTTATGTTTATGGATAAAAGAGTACGCTCACCCAATTCGTATAATTGGTGGGATCTTAATTGTAGTTGCTATCGCCTTCGGAATTTTTTGGCTAATTGGATATGAGTCAGCTGCTGCTACCGCTTACATAATACAACTGCTAGGTACATCGCTACTGGCTGCACCTGCTATTGCAGATTATTTTCTTGGAAATAAGCCAATTAGAGAGATGTCATTTGATGAAATATTAAATTTTATTGAAACAACTTCCCCAAAAAATGATTGGCTCGCTATTTCTCGTAACGACATTACAGAATGTTTTTTAAAGATTGATCCTAGACTTAGATTTAGAGTGAAGTATTCACAAGATGGAATCCAACAAGACAATTTTATTGCTTCCTGGGCAAATAAACATCCTGATCCAAACGCTAGTGGCTATTGGTGTGATTTAAGCTACAACGGAGACTACCTTAATAGAATTATTCTCGTTTTAATTGATGGCGGACGTGCGATGTTACCCGTTCCAACAATGAACACAAATAATATCAATCAATATGACTATCATGTTGCCAAAATATTTGACAAGCACGATACACTTGATGAGTATATTCAAAGAGCAAGTTTAAATGCGCCTTAGATTTGCAAAATTATTGGAAAAGCTTTTGTTAGGGGCTGTTGACAATTCAGTGAAGCTGTCAATAGCCCTTAAAGATATACAGAGAATATATTCAGCGTGCTCTTATCGTGAACGTGCCCATTCACGATAAAAACAGTTTATTATTTCCTTTTCGGCTGAGGGCAGGTGGACATAAGTCCATCAATATGTTCATGAAGATCCTGATTAATGGGATTCCACATCGGATCTAGAATAAAATCTATCCCCTCTCTTCGTGCCAATTTTGCAGCGGGAGTGAAATCGCTATCTCCAGCAATTAACACAATCTGTTTAACCAATTTTTTATACGCTAACGAAGCAATATCAAGGCCAATCTTCATGTCTACGCCTTTTTGTTTAATCTCATATAACAAATCATTTTCTTGTATATCATCAATAGATATTTTTTTACTCAATAATTCTTTTAATTTCTCTGGCTTAATTAGCCAGTTACTACTATCTGATAATCGACCCAACCGTAAAGCTACTTTTCTTACCTTGCGAAGCTCAGAGTGCAATGCAATACGAAAAGCCGCCTCTCCGGTTTTGCTAAAATCGATTGCTTTTTTAGTCACAGGATTATGTGCTTTTTTACTTAATGGAGGACAATCGTAATAAAAAATCCGATATAAACTCCGCGTTTCTTTTTGATTGGATGACAAGTGTTTAAGACAAATCTCATGTAAATTTTTTGCTACTTTTTGTGGGGATTGATCTACTGCATGAGTATAAATTTGACGGTAACGTTTTATAAAAAAGCCGCCATCTACTAGAATTGCTGTTGGCATTACTCACTCCTAAAAACAAAAAACCCCCGGGATCGGTATTCCCGCTATGTTAGTATGGGAACACGTACTGCCAAGGGCACTATATACCGTAATTATAGGGATATAACTCATAGTTAACAATACATAACAGTAATTTTTTACATAAAAAATGCTTTTATCTTTACAATTGTAGCAAATGCGGCTACAATTGAAGCTTAATTGGCTACAATGGCACTCCTTATGCAAATCACCACTTCTTTCCTATTCCCAGAATATCGGCAAAGAGTATTAGGCTTATTGCTGCTGCACCCCGAAACTCGCTATCACGTACGTGAAATTGCGCGCCTCACGAATACTGCTGCCGGAAGCCTACACCGCGAACTATCTAAACTCGCAAGAGCACAAGTGTTAATACGTGAGATAAGCGGAAACCAAGTGTATTACCAAGCTAATACTACTTTTCCTATTTTTGAGGAGCTTGCAAGTATTTTACGAAAGACGTCCGGCTTAGTAGATGTTTTAGCAAATGCGCTCATATCACTAACCGAAAAAATCGAAGTCGCTTTTATCTTTGGTTCTGCAGGAGCCGGAACAGAGAATGCGGGTAGTGATGTAGATGTATTAATTATTGGAAAACTTAGTTTTTCCGAAGCTGTTACCGCACTTTATCCTGCACAGGCTATCGTGAGGCGTGAAATCAACCCTAAGGTATATCAAAGAAAAGAGTGGCAAAAATTAGTAAATAATAAAGATGCGTTTGTTCAAGAAATCCTGGGCAAACCAAAACTTTTCATTATAGGAACAATTGATGAATCTTAATCGTATGTTTTCTTGCTTATTTCACTATCTTCAAGAATAATAATTGAGTTTTCATTATGGGATTTAAATACTGGGTTTACAAAGGAGTATGAATATGACAAATTATTCAGATGTATCAGAAAATACCGAGCCTTTAAATGTTTCTGCTGCTGATAAAGCGCATCAATGGCGAATTTGCCCTATAGGGAAACATTATGTAAAAGAACATCCTCTTCATATACCATCCAGCAGAGAAAATCCAGAAGGACATGACGTAAAAAGGCGTGGCCATTGTGCGGATAATCCTTCTCATCATGACATATTGTCTTATGATGAGCTTCAATTAATTACACAAAACCATTTTTCGAATTTGATTAGATTACCTAGTGCTGGAACGCTTACACAGTTTCCTAGAGCCGATGAGTTTGACAGGTACATTGGAGGATGGGTTCAATATTGGAATGATATTTTTAAACCCGAAGAGCTACTGGATCCGAATTCAGTAAAGACGCTTATAGCAAGTGAATCAAGTTTTAGGCCAGAGAGCGACACTCCGCAACGTACTCCAGGAAAAAATAAGGTGATAGGCCACGCGCGTGGTTTAATGCAGCTTACGGAAAGCACATGGAGAATCATATCTGGTCAAGAACATACGGGAGAGATAAAAGATCACTTTATATTTGTTAATCATGCAGACATAATTGATCCATCCGCAAACATTTGCGTAGGGGTTCGTTGGTTATTTACAAAGAAAACAGAAGCTCGAGAAAGGTTGCACCGAATGGCTACATGGGATGAAGCGATAGCAGAATACAAAGGTGTATTAGAAGGAATAATTGAAAATACAAACCCAGACCCTGAACATAAAATGCAAAAATTTCATGCGCTTTATACTCTATTATCTAAAGGATAAAAATGAAAAAATCATTTAAAATGGCCTTGATACTTGGTATTAGCTTTTTTATCTTTGTTTTTTCCGTTAATTCGCTATGGGCACCAAATTTTACAGAAAAAAAAGCAATTATGATGATGTTTGGCAATTATAATGATACTAATAAAACTGCTATTTGGAAAAACATGTCTATTCCTGAAAAAAGCAACGATTCTTATTTTTCTAAAAAAATTGGTATAGTTAGCACTGCATTTTTTCAATCATATAAAGAAAATGGGAAAACGAAGTTTTTTCTTTTAACAAAGACTATTCCTATAGATATTCCATTTGAATGCCATGCTTGTAGACCATTACTGAGTGGAGCAGTCTTTTCCAGAACAAGGAATGCTTGGAAAATAGAATCTCAACAACTTTTTCTTGGGTATGATGGAGAATATGGTATTGTTCCTGATGCGAAATTGATTCAAATTGGGGATGATAGATTTGGATTAATGTTAGAGTTTAAATATGTCAACCCAGAAATGACAGATGTAGAAAGAGAGTTTTTGGTTCCTTATAAAAATGATATAATAAATGCCTATCAAGAAACAGTTTATTCTGATAACTTCAATAGATGTGGCCGATTTATTCAATGCACAACTTATTCAGCAAAAATTGATTTTGATAAATCAAACAAAGAAAATTTTTATAGGTTAAAAGTATCAAAATTTGGCACAGACAATGATCCAGGCCAAGACAATAGAGCAGTGCCAGTAGATGAAGAGACAAGCTACCAATTTCGAGAAGGCAAATATATTCAAATATCACGAACAGGAACGCCTGTAATAAGATACGATGACTCATTAAATTAGCAGTGATAAACTTCCTGTTAATTATAAAAACCCTTGTTATTTATGCAGTTACTCTGACTATTTTATCGATGGTCGCTAAAATAGTCAGATGAAATATCATCGATATTTAGAAAATGACATCAACACTATTTGCTTTCAAGCAGATAAGATGGCGCTTGTATCTGGTCCTCGTCAGTGCGGTAAAACAACGATGGCTAAATTGCTATTAAAGGAACGTGGCGCAGGAGAATATTACAACTAGGATGAAATTAAATTTAGACGAGAGTGGACCAAAGATCCTCACCTTATCCTACCAAAGCACATATCGAATATTAAGCCAATTATAGTACTAGACGAGCTTCATAAAGCAAAGTTGGAAACTGAGTCATATGGAAACTGAGTCAGGCTTGCATTATTGTATTTCCCTATTAAAAAGCTGAAATATACAGGAATACAAGAGCACGTTATCTTTCACGCGCAGGACTCATTGAAGCTGATGCTGAAAATTCTTATCTCATAGAATCATCAACGGATGGGGAGATGAATGATCATCAAAGTTATTCCATTATGTATCGTGTTTCAACGGGGTTTCAAAAAGGCAGGAAAATTTTTTCAATACAAACCAGACCGCCTATCGTTCCGGATGATAAAAACTCTGATTTACTCGGAAAAGTTGCGGGTTTTTCACTGCATGCGGGTGTTGCGCCACCTATGAGTTTCGTACACTGATTATAAAAAAGCAAATAATGATGCCTAAAAGATAGGGCAGAATGGTCTTCGCATGTGAGAATAGATCTGTATTGAAAATGAGCTAAAAACACGCTTTGCTGGGTCAGAAAATGTCTTAAAAATGAAAAAAATAAGTTTCAGACCAGAAGTAAAGTGGAGTGATGGGAGTATTGGTATAGATTGATTTTAAAAAAGGTGGTTTATACTTCCTATAAGCAAGTTAGTGTCATAAAAGCCTGACCCCGTTTTTTAGCGTTTAAAATTTAATATCGTGCTTTCAATCTTAGAATAGTCAATAGCAATAGCATTAGGATCAATATAGACACCAAAGACACTTCTGAGAGTGTTACGCGTATTTCTTCCGCTATATCCAAAGAAGCAGCAGCCTGAATTATAGCCAACTGCATGATTTACTATCATCTCTATAGTCACTTTTTCTTTATTTTGTCCGCTCCAAAACGAATGATATCCAGATTTATATTCCGCAAAAAATTTCTGTACTGCTTGATTGTCGCTTGTTTCTTCCTTAGATAATAAAGGAGGGGGGAGAGGAAAAGCTCGTGGTTTTGTTGGTTCTTTTACCGTATTATCTCCGTCATTTTTTTTGGGGTCGGGTAGAGTTTCATCTTTCAGTCGATAATCATCTAACCTAACCTTTTCCACCGGCTGGCTCTTTTTCTCTTCTGGATGATCTTGCGACATGCTTAAGAGCTTTGGTAAATACTCACCTTGCCGAGATTGAATAATATGATCAAAATCCACATCTGTAAGTGATTCAAGATGATTAGATGCGATTTTTTTAAATTTTCCTCGAGATGCTTCAAGTCTGCCATTTCTCTGACTGAGCTTGTTAGTTACTCGATTATAAAAATTATAATATCGAATGGATGAGCTGAGTTGTGTTGGTGGCTTTGGGGTTCTCTTAATACAGACATAGTTATTAACTTCTAATTCAGTATCTTGCGTATTTTTAAAAAAAGCTCCCCAAGTTAGAGGTAATGAATCACGATGGATCATTTTAAAATAGGTAGGACTTGAAGCTAGCTCTAACTTGCTCCACATATCATCCGTTAATAAATATGCAAAATGGGGCAAGATATATCTTGAGAAGTCCTCAGGATACCCGTCTCCATAATAATCGCCGTTATATAAAAACGTCTTTCCATACTCAAATTCTTCGTATTCTTTATATCCTCTGATATATGAATAAAATGTTATGGGGTTGTTTTGAACATCTACTAAAGTATGCACAGGTAACACTGAAAGTTGAGAATGAACAGGATTTTTTAATAATGAAACTAATAAATTCATCGTAAAGTATCCACAATTACTCGTATCCTTTTGAATACTTAATGCAGTATAATTAACATGATAGTCAGAATTAAAAATCTCATGCATCAGTATAAGTTGTATAGCTACCTCAACATTTGATTGATAGGGATCTAAGATATAAATTTCCAAATGACCCTTATTAATTAAGATATCTGTGACGGTCCAATGAGGCGTTGCAAGGGGATGTGCATTGAATTGAAAAAGATATTGAAGCCGTGTTTCTTCGGGAATGCTGTTTCGAAATTGATTCAGCTGTGTTAGAAAATTTCTTAATTCATCGAGATTAAAATACTTGGCTCCACCGCTCGCTTTTATAATAGGGCAATTAAATTGGATATCTTCGTCTGCAAGATATTTTTTTACAGAATCGACAAGAATCGCCATTTGATCTGGCGTTATATGCGCATAACACGGATCATTAGTATTAAAATAGCTTTGTAATTGTGCTCTTGTAACTCCCATGCGATCCTCTAAATTAATAGAAGGAAAAAGCTGACCTATTATAGCCTATATTCTGCTCAAAACAAAGTGTTTTACAAAAAACGGGGTCAACCCATTAGCCGAGCTCCAGCTAATAAAAAAAACGATCCCACTGAGAAATATTTTCATTTTCGCATAATTATTGAAGATATTTTTAAAAATTCTTATTGCTGTCAATGACATACACCCAGATTTTCGTCTTAAGTTGTCAACTCTGCTGAGTTGCAACAGAGGATCAAGGTATGCTGTTTAGCCTGGCTTAGAAGAGGAAGGTCTGCTAGAAGATGCAGAAGCGATAGCTATCAAAAGAGTCATCGCATATCAGCTTGAAAAATCGATGAAAAAGGAAAATTTTAGCAAAACTAAAATGGCTAAAAAAATGCACACAAGCCGTGCGGCATTAGATAGATTTCTTGATCCACAAAATGTGTCAATTACTTTAAGTACGTTAGTTAAAGCTGCACATGCTTTGGATAAGAAAATAAATATATCTATCAGCAAGTGACATGTAATTTTTAGGTTAATAATGCAAAGGAAAGAAAGAAGGGTTATGATTCCTACCATGCTATGAAATGTTGTGTTTAACTGGAAACCCCTTAATTACAAGAGGTTTCTTTATAAATGACTTGGCAGTGACAAACTTCCTGTTAATTATAAAAACCCTTGTTATTTATTCACTTACCCTGACTATTCTATCGATGACACAGTTATTTAAACACTACCGCAAATTATTGCAAAAATTGATAGAGCTCAATGAAAAAACTCGAGTAAATTCTAAAAAAATTTCGTTAAAAGCAAAAGAAAAAATGAACCTCTTTGTTAATTTTCATCAGATAACATAATGATGATAACGGCTTCCCCGTTATCATCTGCGCCAAGAATCGCTTTTAATTGTACCTTTTTTTCTGTTTTAGATTTCCCATTTCGCGGCACCACCAATTCGTAATGTATACAGGCCGCATTTTGAACTTTTCTTATTGCGATTTGGAGCGCAGTAAGCATATTTTGTAGCCGATTATCTAACTCATGTTTTGTTTGCTCTTGCTCATTGTCATTTACCCATGCGATGTATTTGTTCCATACAGCTTGAGTTACAGCAATAGGAATTTTAAATCCTGCTTTATTTGCCGCCGCTGTGATATCGATTAAAAACCCGTCTTTTATTCCTTGAGCGAGCGTGTATGAAAATGCGGTTTTGTCAAAAATATTAGTCAGTTCATCGTTAGCCATCACGTGTCTCCTTAATATTAAATATCGAATACAGTATTATAATATCATAAATGATATATAACGCAAGCATTTTTGACATATTTATATGGTTAATGAGACGATTATATTAAATTCGATATAATTAATAGGTGATTCATGAAGGACATAGACTGGAATACGCTTGCTTCCGGCATTATTAAAGCAGAACTAAAGCGTAGAAATATTGGTTATGAACAGCTGGTTACCTTGTTAGAAAAAATCGGCATAAAAGAAACCCATGCAAGCATACTCAACAAAATGAGCAGGGGTGCATTTCAATTTACTTTTTTCCTACAATGCTCAGTCGCGATTGGGTTAAAAAATCTACGACTGGATGACCTTGTGTTAGAATAATAATTTTATTTAGACGAATAGATATTAAGTGCACACCGAGCGGATGGCGCTTGCTTGACACTTAAAAACAAAAAAAAACCTCGGGGTCGGTATTCCCGCTATGTTAGTATGGAAACACGTACTGCCAAGGGCACTATACGCCGTAATTATAAGGGTATAAATCATAGTTAACAATGCGAAAAGGAAGAATAAATTGAAAATAAAATTTCGCTTTCATGCTCTCAGCAGAATGTTTGAGAGAGAAATTTCTGAAACCGATGTGTTGCATGTTTTAACCACAGGGAAGGTAATTGAAGATTATCCAACTGACCAGCCCTACCCAAGCTGCTTAAGGTTTGGATTTGTAAAAAATCGCCCTCTACATGTTGTAACAGCGGAAGCGACAGATGAGGAAACTATCGTTATAATAACAGTCTATGAACCTGATTTAGCACGATGGGAACCCGGGTTTGAAAAGAGGAAATAGCTATGAAATGTATTGTATGTAAACATGGTCACACTCAACCAGGTACTATGACAGCCACTCTTGCAAGAGCAGACACAACGATTGTAGTTAAAGAAGTGCCAGCGGATGTTTGTGATAACTGTGGAGAAGAATATTTATCAGAAGCAATTTCTGCACAGTTATTAAAACAAGCAGAAGAAGCTGTAAAAGCAGGCATTCAAATAGATGTGCGCAAATATAAATCTGCTGCTTGAGCATTATTTTATAGAATTGATTATTGTAGCAAATAAGGCTTGGATGCTTGCCGACTACTCAGGTGATACAGCACCTGAAAGCGCCGTCACATTATCATGACTAACAATGATGCAATTCCGTTACTTTACTTCTGTGAAGTGTCCCGCCGCATATTCGTGTAACACGCTTGCAATAAAAGTTTGATAAGGCAATCCTTTGTATACCGCTTTTTGTTTTAGTTTATCTAAATCAATGCTTGAGAGACGAAGTGTTATTCGCTCATCTTTGCGAATAGAATTTGCTGCTGCTTTTTTAGCAAAAGCTGCTTCTTCTTTAACATTTTTTACAGTCTTCCATTCGTCGCGCTCAACTGATTCCAACAGTTCCTGTTCTCGCAATGACGACGCTGGAAGTGAGTTGTTACTTTACTTGAGATAGATGCTTGCTTCCCAGATCCGTTAAAAATCAACGATTCAACCGCGAGTGTGTTTTCACTTTTTCAAATCGAACAATGGTCTTGTATTTAGTTTCATCATCGACACGTTTTTTAAAAAATTTACCCGTGGAAACTAATCGATAATCAGAATCTATTTTAACCGCCAATCTTTCATCATCTAATTTTTCAACACCTAATTTATTACTGCCTTCTTTAGTTTTACCCTTGATACTCAAAAATCGACAATCCGATGCTAATACTTTTTTAAATTGCGCCAACAATTCTGGAGGTATTTTATCTTGTTTTGCAATATATCCTTCAAGATATGCCTCAGGGCCGCCAATTTGATAATATGTTATTTCTTTTTCTTCTAACTCAGGGACTGGATCGTAATCACTTATGGACCGATCATGGTGGACAGAGCTATTCATCCACTCTTTAATTTTTACTTTTACATAGCTTGGAACCAGTAAATCTTGATCCCGTGTGTTTGACTTAGATTCCAAAGAAACATATGATTCAGATGCTTCAACTGTCTCTTCTAACGGTTGACTCAGATGCGGAGCATGGTATACAGGAATACCTAATTGTTCAAAATGTTTTAACATCATATCAATTATGGGATTATCTTCATACGACTGAATACGCGAAAGATAACTACTTAATTTCTTTGCACAGATGTTATAATCTTTCATCGTCATTGCTAAATGAAATAATGAACACAATATATAAAAAGAAACAAGATCTCGTTCAAAATATTTATCTAGTGTTCGAACTTTATAAAATATTTCAAGCGCTTTATCATATTGATCCAATCGATAATACGCAGAACCTAGAAAATAATAAGTAAGAATGCAAGGTTCTCTACTCACTTTTTCTAATGAAAATTGAATTACTTTTTCATTGTTGCAAGCCTCTAAGTTAAAAGCAATTAACTTATCTAAAATCGATATCTCTCTACAGCCATACTCAAAAGCCTTTTCATACAATAAATAGGCTTGTACCGCTTCATCATCCGTCTTTGCAGTTATGGCAAAAAAATCTGCTTTAACAAGTAATGCCGTAATGGATTGTGGATTCAGTGCTAAGATTCGATCACATAAAATCGATGCTTCTTCAGGACGACCGCCCTCCACTGTAAAAGATTCAAGAGTCGCAAGCACTTCAAGTGCTTTTGTATACCCTGGAAAGTCTACTAATAGTGCACGCAAAATTTCCTTTGCCTCATTGAATTTTTGTTGAGAACATTTTGAACGTACTATTTGCAATCGTTCCACAGGGGAATTATTCACAGATATTTCAGGTATTCGAGGATCGTGAAAAATAGTCATCAATCCTGCTTTTGCTTCGTTGGCTTCAAATTGACGAGAAGCAGAAAATCTTTTTCCATATTCATCAGAATGCTCTGCTGCATTGATCATGAGATAAAGTTTTTTCATGGCACTATTGTAACTCGGGCTTCTTTTATACTTAGTTGCATGAGGCAAAAGAAGATCCAATGCCAACTGAACATTTTGCCGAGATTCAACAATCATAAATTTTGCAAAATGCAGTAAAGCAGCTAAATCACCTGGTTTATGCTCCAGTGCTGCAGCAAAATATTTTCTTGCCTGCTGAAAAAACTTAATTTGCAACGCAACATCCGTTTGCATACTCCCATTGTACGCATTGGATATCGCAGCTGATAGGCATACCGTATAGCGCATATTTATTAAATAACTATTGCTTACTTTACGACGATCATCCAAGATTAAAAAAGCATTTGCATGATTTTTCATGATTTTTAATGCTTTCTGCGTCATATCCTCTCTTGCTTGATATTGATCATTAATACATACCATAAGAGAAAGCATGACACTCACGGCATCTTTATAATCGGGCTTGGACTGACTCATGGCACTTTGAAGTAAAATCTCCCAAAGTGGAAGCGCAAACGTTTTAGCTTGAGGGATTTCACGAACACTATGCATATAAGCATGCGCTAACAACCTAACCACAAGTAAATTATGTTTTTTATCTTTACTGTGATAGTGTGGTTTTAATACCTCAATAGCTTCTAAGTAATTACCTTGTTTCATGTATCCTTCTGCAATCGCTAAAGCAACCATTTCCCCTTGTTGCCCAATCATTTGTCGATACATTTTTGCACTGCCTGATTTAAAAGTGGTCAGATAAAATATATTTTTGAAGGAGAAAAGTCAAGAATGGATTCACTGCGCCCTGAGTCGCAATGACGCTGCCGAGGAAGAGCTGTTACTTGACTGCTTGCAACATACTTATTCTTTATAATAGGTCTCTATGCTTGCACACGCTGCCTTAAAAAATGATCGATAATAACTAATGCTGACATAGCGTCAACAATAGGCACGGCTCGTGGCAATACGCAGGGATCATGTCTGCCTATTGCTGCGAGCTCAACTGGATCATGTTTTAGATTAACCGTTTGTTGAGTTTTGCTGATCGTTGAAACGGGTTTGAAAGCGACTCGGAAATAAATATCTTCGCCTGTGGAGATGCCGCCTAATGTGCCGCCCGCATGATTGGTAGTCATGGATAATTTATCATTTTCAAATATAAATGGATCATTGTGTTCGCTGCCGCGCATCGCAATGCCATCGAATCCAGAGCCTATTTCAAATCCTTTGACTGCGTTGATGCTTAACATCGCTTTACCAAGATCTGCTGAAAGTTTATCAAACACGGGCTCACCTAAACCGGCTGGTACATTGCGAATAACGCCTTTTATGATGCCACCGATCGAATCGCCATCTTGTTTTACTTCTTGAATGAGTTCTATCATTTTATTTGCTGCATCGTGGTCTGGGCAACGAACTATGTTTGATTCGATAGCATCCATGGAAACCTTTTTATAATCAATGTTAGAGCAGATATTTCCTACCTGTTCTACATAACTTAAAATTTCTATATTGAGATGTTTTTTTAAATATTTTTTAGCTATGGCGCCTGCGGCAACTCTTGCAAGTGTTTCACGCGCGGAAGCTCTGCCACTGCCTCGGAAATCACGTCTGCCGTATTTCATTAAATAAGTGTAATCCGCATGTGATGGGCGATAAATGTTTTTTAATTCTTCATAATCCTCTGGTCGCATATCTGCATTATAAGCAAGTAATAAAATAGGGGTGCCTGTTGTTTTGCCTTCAAAAACACCGGAGAGTATATGGATGGCATCTTTTTCATTACGGGGTGTGGTGATAGCACTTTGACCTGGCTTGCGACGATCTAATTCTTGTTGAATTTCACTCTCTGAAATATCTAACCCAGCAGGACATCCATCCACAATAACGCCGACTGCACCGCCATGGGATTCTCCACATGTCGTAATTTTGAATAACGTTCCAAAGCTATTACCCGCCATTGCTGCCATCCTTAACAAAGTGCAACGATTTTAGAATGATTTCATCAGGTACTGGATGAGCAACTGTATGATTGTCATTGCGAACTTCACCAATTTTATTTAATAAAATATATCTGACTTGACACTCTTTCATTTTTTTATCCGTATAGGTCGCTTGAATAATTTTATCAAAATCCATTACTCTTAATTGATGGCCTGAAATATTCAATTTTGACATCAATGATTGAATTATTTGATAATTCTCAGGAGAAAGATAGCCTAACAATTCTGATATTTTTGCTTCGACCAACATACCTAATGCGACTGCATTGCCATGCAAAAGTGTATAATCTGTCATTTTCTCCAAAGCATGACCGATGGTGTGGCCGAAATTTAATATCATACGCTGATGATTTTCTTTTTCATCTGAACTTACGATATTCACTTTTATTTTAATGGCGTGCTCAATTACCTTTTTTAAAGATAGAGTATTTCTATCAAGAATATCGTTTATATTGGTATTAACATTAATTAAATAATTTTGCATCACTAGTGGCAAACATTTTAATGGCTTCAATTAAACCATTTATTAAATGCACTTGCGGGAGAGTGGATAAACAATTCATATCAGCTATCACGCAAGTGGGTTGCCAAAACGCTCCAATCAGATTTTTCCCTTGCGGAACATTTATTCCTGTCTTCCCGCCAACACTGCTATCAACCATGGCTAAAAGTGTTGTGGGTATTTGAATATAAGAAATACCGCGCATGTAAGTCGCGGCAATGAAGCCCGCGATATCACCTACGACGCCGCCACCCAATGCTAAGATAAGCGTATCTCTATCACAGTGGGCTTGAATCATTCTTTGTTCTAGATTAAGTTTTATTTGAGAATTTTTTGATTTCTCCCCGGGCATGAATGAAAGCAGCAATGGTTTAGCTTGCTCTAAAATAGTGGATAAATGCTTACCGTAAATTTTGTTTACGTTGTCATCTGTAATAATCACTAATCGTTTTTTTTGCCAATCGGTTGGCAGCCATTTTTCAGGATGGGCAAGCAAATCAGATGCCACTAATATTGGATATGTAAAAGCTTTACTGGCTGGAATGTTCATCATAATAGGTTTTGTAATAAGAGATGCATCCAACTTGTGATCTATAGTATGACTCATATCAACTCCATAGGTTTATTGAGCGAGCTACAAAGCTCTTTCTTAACCGAATCAATCAAATCCGGTGTCATGATTGGTTTATTTAACCATAATTCAATTTGTTTGATGCCTTGGCCTATGAACATGTCTATTCCTGAAATACAGATTGCGTTTTTTTCTTTTGCGTTTTGAATTAGCAAGGTTTCAAGTGGGTTGTATACCATGTCGAAGATAATTTGGTCGGCTTTAAAATAATAATTCGGTAAAGGTGACACATTAATATGCGGGAACATGCCTAAGGGAGTGGTATTGATAATAATATCTATAGGGTAACTGTCTAGCTGTTTTAGATCCGCAATGGTGCCGCCGAATTTTTCTATTAATGGAAGTAGATGTTGCGGTGTTCGGTTTAGCCATAAAATAGTTGCGTTGTTTTTTTTGAGATAATACGCTGCCGCACGGGATGCGCCGCCTGCGCCGATTATTAAAACGTTTTTATTAGGTAAAGTGATGTTGCGTAATGCGTATGCGATACCATCAATGTCTGTGTTATAGCCTGTGAGTTTCTCGTTGTGGCGGATGATGGTATTAGCGGCATGTAATTCTTTTACTTCGGGGCTTATGCAGTCTAAGTAGGGCAGGATGGCTTCTTTGTATGGCATTGTTACTGCGGTTAGGGCTACGGAGAATGTTTTTAATGCTGACATTGTGGTGGGTAAATCGTTTGTGGCATGAGCCAGCAAGACGGCGTTACAATTAAGTGCGCGATAAATTAAATTATGTAAAATAGGACTTTTGGTGTGATCCAATGGATTGCCAATGACAAGGTTGAGTTGGGTTTTGTTGTTTATCATTTTTGATCTTCTCTTGTTATATATGTTATGTTGATGACGCGCTTAGGACACCTCTCCCCTTGTGGGAGAGGTCGGCGCGTAGCGACGGGTGAGGGGTGCTTTTAGCGTCACTGCGTTATAATTTTAAAAGCCGCTTAAAAAAACATCTTTTTGATTTTATTCTACGNNCCCCCCCCCCCCCCCCAAAACCCCCCCCCCCCCCCGCCGCCTTCGGCGTCGACCTCTCCCACAAGGGGAGAGGTGTCCTAAGCAGCGCCTACTATATATACCGCTCCAACTTCTTAATTAAACTAAACACCGCCTCATCAACACTACCATCATTCTCAACCGTAAAATTTCGTATTTTCTCGTATATTTGCTGCCTATCATCCCACATCCGATTAAAAGATTCTAACAGATCTTCACCCGAATTAAAAAAAGCAGGCTGCCCGCCACGGCAAATTCTTTCAAATACCACTTCTCGTGGCGATGTGAGATGAATCACTATACATGACTTAATAACTTCTTGATTTTCAACACTAAGTGGTGCACCGCCTCCGAGAGAAATAACTGAAGGTTTCAAATCAACAACCTGCGATAAAGCAGCACCCTCTAAAGAACGAAAAAAATCTTCTCCTTTGTTTTGCATAATCTGCCTGCAAGTGCATTTTTCATTAAACTGAGTTTCATACAACGATTCAATTTTCTGATCTAAATCTAAAAACGGAACAGCCAGTTTGTCAGCAAGCGCTCTCCCCACAACAGATTTACCGGTATGTTTAAACCCAATAAGCACAATAGGTTTATGCAGAGATGCCATCCTCCACCTCCATTTTTGCACCTATAGATTTCATCATCGATACGAATGTAGGAAATGTTTTGTTAATAGCCTCGCTATCATCTATAACTGTTTTTCCCTCAGCAATCATTCCCGCAATACTTAACGCCATTACAGTCCGATGATCCCCATAACCCTTAACATTCGCTCCACGAAGTTGACTTTGATAAATCGTCAACCCATCCTCTTTTTCTTTTATTTTTGCACCCATCAACCTGAGTCCAGCCGCCATAGAAAAAATACGATCCGTCTCTTTTATTCTCGCATGCGCCACATTATAAATTTCCGTTTTACCAGAAGCATGAGCCCCAATCACAGAAAGCACAGGCAATAAATCAGGGATATCATTGGCATCTATTTTTATTCCAGATAATTTTTTTCCACCTCTCACACGAATATGTGATGGCTCAACAACAATATCAGCTCCCATTTCTTGTAAAATAGTAATCAGTTTTTTATCCCCTTGCGCATCAGCCATGTTCAATCCACCTAACGTGATTTCCCCCGGAACTAATACACCTGCTGCAATAAGATAAGACGCAGACGAAAAATCACCTGGAATTGTCGCATGAAATTTCTTATATTTCTGTTTACCTTTAATCTGGTAAGTATCAATATCACCTGCAGAAAAATAATCTAATTGAATATCTTGGTCTTTCAGCCAATTCAATGTCATCTCCACATAAGAGCGTTCTTGTAAATTTTTAACTTTTATTTCACTATCACATTCTGCACAAGGCAATGCAAAAAGAAGTGCCGATAAATACTGAGACGTGATGCCATCCACGTATGTCTTGCCGCCTGTCAGCTTGCCAGAAATACTTATCGGTAATTTATTTTCATTTTCAAGATAATGAATTTTCATGCCTAGGTTTTTCAATGCTTCAACCAGCGATTTAATCGGTCTTTCGCGCATTTGCTCACTGCAGTTTAAAATAATAGGCTGATTCGCCTCTTTTCGCAAACCTAACATAGGCATGATAAAATGCGTTGTGATTCCCGAATTTCCAGAATGAACTTCTCTGGATTGAATATCAAATGGTAATCCCATACTACTCACAGTTAAACTATTTTTTGATTCTGAAATGTCCACCCCAAAACTTCTACAAGCCTGAATAGCATCACGCGTATCATCGGAGTGCAATATATTTGTAAGCACAGACTCACCGTTACACATTGTCGTCAATATAATTGCACGGATACTTTGTGATTTAGAACTAGGCGGAGTTACCTGACCTTTTAGCTGCAACGTCTGCTTAACGACTAATTTCATAAATTTTTTTCTTTTAATAAATAATCTGACAAATTCATGACATGAATATTTTCCGCAAGTAAATATTTACGCGTTCCCGGGTAAATAACGGTCAATTCATCTAAATGCAAATCATCACACGCTATACGCATTGACTTTGTTAATTTAGGCGCATCCGTGTATTTGAATTCAAAACCAAGACGTTTTCCTTTATGAAAAATTAACAAATCAAGTTCTGTTTGTTGATGTGTAGACCAAAAATAACAATTTTCAGAATCTGCGTGCAAACAACGGATCAGCTCTTCAAGAGCAAAACCCTCCCACGATGCACCTATTTTAGGATTCCTAGACAACACACTCATACTTTCAATATCCAACAAATAATGTAATAACCCACTATCACGTAAATAAATTTTGGGTGATTTTACCTGCCGCTTACTGATATTCTCCCACCAAGGCTGCAATTGACGCACCATAAATGTGCTTGTCAAAATATCTACATAGTAACGAATACTTTTGTTATTAATACCTAGCGAACGAGATAAGTCATCCATATTTAAAATATTTCCATGATAATGCGCTATCATCATCCAAAAACGCCGTAAATTAGGAGCAGCAATTTGAATGCCAAAATTTGGAATATCTTGCTCTAAAAATGTTTTCACATATTGTTTGCGCCATTCAAAACTAGACGTCTCAGAATTCGCCAAATAAGAACCGGGAAATCCACCACGCAACCATAAATTTTGACTTTCTTGTGTTTCAACCAACGAAAATGGCTGAATCTCTAAATAAGCAATACGGCCCGCCAGTGACTCAGACGACTGATTCAATAAATCACGTGACGCGCTACCTAAAACAAGCCAGCGTTGCTTCTTTCCAGGCGTATCAATAAGCACTCGTAACAATGGGAATAAATCAGGACGACGCTGAATTTCATCAATAATAATCAAACCTTCCAACGGGCGGAGAGCCAACTGAGGATTGCTCAGCGTGACAAGATCTTCAGGATTTTCTAAATCAAAAAAATGCACTGCAGGATACTGATCTTTAACTACACCTGCACAAAATCGAGCCAACGTTGTTTTTCCAACCTGTCTAGGCCCTAGCAGGCAAACAGCAGGAAACTGTTGAATTAAAGAGATAATTTTGTCCACATAGTAGGGACGCTTCATAAAATCTCCATGAAAAAATGTATTAAGTAACCATATTTTCATGGAAAAATGAGGGCGAGTCAATTGCTAACGCAAATATCTGTGTTTTTATTAAGCTCACTGATACAATCATCGGATTAAATATCCATTAAAGTAGATAAAACCCTCATGAAAAAAATACTTATCCTTTTCTTTCTTTTTTTATTTGCTCAAACAGCGTCAGCAAACGACAGCTCTTCCATTGAAAATCAGATAACTCACTCTGTTGCTGCGCAACAAAAAGACCAGCTCTCCTTGCTAGAAAATCTGGTCAACATCAACAGTGGCTCAGCGAATATTGCAGGCGTTCACCAAATCGGTGAACTATTACGCCCACAATTTGAAGCGCTAGGCTTTAAAGTACGTTGGGTAGAAGAACCTGCCAGCATGAAACGTGCAGGAACATGGATAGCTGAACATCCAGGACACAAAGGAAAAAGACTCCTTTTAATAGGCCATCTTGACACAGTTTTTCCTATAGACAGCCCATTCCAACATTTTGCCCGCCAAGGTAATATTGCAACTGGCCCCGGCGCTCTTGATGACAAAGGTGGCGATGTTGTTATTCTATATGCATTAAAAGCTTTACAAGCAGCACACGCATTAGACGATGCTTCTATCACCGTTATTCTTACAGGTGACGAAGAAGACTCCGGAAAACCAACCACCATCTCAAGAAAACCTCTGATAGACGCAGCACATCAGAGTGATATAGCTTTGGATTTTGAATCCACAGTCACACTGGATACTGCCACTATTGCTCGCAGAGGCATTAGCACCTGGATGATAACAACAGAAGGTAACGAAGCACACTCTTCTCAAATATTTAATAAAATATCTGGATTTGGTGCCATTTATGAATTAGTTCGCATTCTGGATACAATGCGCCTCCAACTTTCCCACGAACAATATCTCACATTCAGCCCCGGACTTATTTTAGGCGGCACCACTGTCACCTACGACAAAAATAATTCTCAAGGCGTTGCTTTCGGAAAAGGCAATGTCATTGCAAAAACTGCGATGGCCAAAGGCGATTTACGCTTTCTAACCTCAAAGCAAAAAGAAAATGCGGAAAAAAATATCACTGCGATTGTAAATCAGCATTTAGCAGGCACCACTGCAACGATTACATTTCAAGATGCAATCCCAGCCATGCCACCTACTACAGCTAATTTAGCTTTATTACAAAAATACAGCCAAGCCAGCGAAAAATTAGGATACGGCACTATCAAACCGTTTGACCCAGGAGCCAGAGGTGCGGGTGATATTTCACATATTGCATCTATTGTTACGTGCGCATTAGCGGGATTAGGCCCACTTGGAACTGGTGAACATTCAGTAAAAGAAACGCTAGATATCAGCTCATTACCTATTCAAACAGAGCGTGCTGCGTTACTTATTTACTGGGAAACACAAGTAT
>DHJK01000038.1:3063-6100 GCA_002404295.1 Legionellales bacterium UBA4722 | reverse complement strand
GTTTTTAATATATCTTAAACTTCAAACCATATTATTTACTTGAATCAATGCCATTCACAAGGAGTGTTTATGAAACTTTATTATGCCAATGGAGCCTGCTCCCTCGCTGTCCGGATTATTATCAATGAAATCGGATTACAACCTGAATTTGAAGCAGTCGATTTAAAAACTAAAAGAACTGCCACAGGGCACGATTTTTTACAAATAAATCCCAAAGGATCTGTCCCCGTTATAATAACGGATGAAAATGAAATTCTCACAGAAAATTCTGTCATTCAGCAATATTTGGCAGATACACATAATGCTACACAATTATTGCCTGCTTTAGGTGACTTTAAACGTTATCGTGTTTTAGAATGGCTAAATTATATTTCTACCGAATTACACAAAGGCTGCGGCCCCTTATTTCATCCAGCTATTCCGCTTGAATTAAAAAATGATTTATTTAAACCTGCTTTAAAAAGTAAATTATTGTATGTTGAGAAAAATTTAAAAAATAAATTCTTACTGGGTGATCATTTTACATTAGCTGATTCCTACTTATTCGTGATCCTGTCCTGGCTGCCACATTTTAAAATTGATATTAATGAATGGCCGAAATTATCTCGCTATTTCACCGAACTTAAACAAAGACCTACAATCAAAAAATCATTACAAGAAGAAGGAATAAGTTATGAAACTGACCAGCAGCGCATTTAATCATGAAGACTACATTCCACGAGAATATACTTGTGACGGCGCAAATAAAAGTCCACCCTTAAGCATTAGCGGTGTTCCCGCTGATGCCAAGAGTCTTGTTCTTATTTTAGAGGATCCTGATGTACCCAAATATATTCGCGAAGATCAAATGTGGGATCATTGGATTGTTTTTAATATTCCACCCAATACAACACAAATTGAAGAAGGCAAAGAACCTAAAGGCCAGCATGGCCTAGGCACGGGCAATACGCTTGACTATTACGGCCCATGCCCTCCTGATGCTGAGCATCGTTATTTTTTCAAATTGTTTGCGCTGGACTCAGAATTGGCTCTTGCAGAAAAATCCACAAAAAAAGAAGTGGAAAAAGCGATGGAAGGACATGTACTTGCTAAAACAGAATTAATGGGAGTTTACGGGAGATAAGGACATAGCCTTACTATTCAGCGAGCTCCACCAGTTCAATCGTGAACGTGCCCTCAACCTAGTCATTGCGAGCGCGAGCGAAGCAACTTAGTCTTTGCAGAGCTGATTAGCAGCATTTAGACTCACAAAAGCAGCACTGAAAGACTAGGTTGCTTCGCTCACGCTCGCAATGACGAGGTTGAGAGCACGTTCACGATAAGAGCGCACAGAATAGATACATTTAAAAAGGAATTAAAACGGGATACATGCGATGTTATTAGAAAGGCAAAAAGAAAAACTAATAAACACTCAATATTATGCGGATAAAAGCTGCTCTCTCACTGTGACTTCGCCATAACAAAAACGCTGTATCGTTTGCGTTTCATCTAATATTAATAACTCGCCATTTTCATCAATACCTTGCGCCATGCCCAGTATTATTTTTTCAGGCGTATGCACGGTTACTTCTTTACCCGCTAAAAAATCATACAGTCGCCATTCATCCATAAAAGCAGCTAAACCTTTAGCTTGGTAAATTGCCAAACCTTCGAGTAACTCATTTATTAATAACCCGGTTAAATTATTTCTATCTGCTATAAACCGACCTACGATTTCAGCAAGATCCACACCCCCGGCCACTACAGACTTTGGCAAATTAACGTTCAACCCGAATCCAATAACAATATTTTCAGCGCGCCGCTCCAATAAAATCCCTGCGAGCTTACGGTTAGCGTATAAAACATCATTTGGCCATTTTAATTGAATGCCTGCTGGCACACCATATTTCTTCAAAGCACGCGCCAGCATGACACCTACTGCGATACTCAAACTAGAAACATTCGAGAGTTCTTTTGAAAAGCGCCATAACAAGGAACACATAATGCTGGAACCTGGTGCTGAAAACCACTCTCGACCACGCCTACCTCGACCCGCGGTTTGCTGCTCCGCTAAACACACCCAACCGGCGGGGCCTTCTTTCGCTTGATCTAAAAGATGTTGATTTGTTGAGCCAATACATTCTAAAATCTCCAGCCTCGCTAATTTTAATCGATTAGCTGGATCAACAGTATTGAGAATTTTTTCTGCAATTAGGGGCTCAAAAGATAGGGTCATAGTATCAAAAATCTTACAGTTCTATAATTTTATTGTTTATTCGTATTAAAATGCAGTATAACCTATTGCTTAATTTACTAAAAGCCGATTTAATATGAGGCTATGATGGACCATGACAAGGGAGATGACTGACGATGAATTCCGCATTACTAATGATTGAGATGCAAAATGACTATTTTCCTAATGGCAGAATGCCGTTAGAAAAGAGCACTGAAGCATGCGCAAAAGCTCAAGAGATCTTACAAATATACCGTGCAAAGCAATTTCCAGTGATACACATTCAACATATTTCAACCCGCCCTGATGCAATCCACTTTTTACCTTGCACCAAGGGTGTAGAGTTTCATACTAATGTACAACCTATCAAAAATGAAACGGTTATCAAAAAACATTACCCTAATAGCTTTAAAGATACCGCTTTATTAACCTACTTAATCAAGCATCAAATCAATCATTTAGTCATCGCGGGTATGATGACGCATATGAGTATTGATGCCACAGTCAGAGCTGCTTACGATTTAGGTATCAGCTGCACCTTATTAAGCGATGCCTGCGCCACGATGAATTTAGAATTCAATAGCATTCTAATTCCATCACAAACAGTACATCATGCTTTCTTAGCTGCATTGCAATCTATGTATGCAACCGTGCAAAGCACGAAAGACTATATGCAAACCATAGGTACTAAAACATCTATTGATGCGTAACTAACTCATAATCACCCTGCACTAATATGCAGGGTGATTTTTTTTGTCTCAAATCTAACCAGCCCTCGCCCTAATCGTGATCGCGCCTCAATTCTCGTCATTGCGAGCGAAGCGA
>DHJK01000038.1:0-2955 GCA_002404295.1 Legionellales bacterium UBA4722 | reverse complement strand
GACTTTAATTTTAGCAAAATTTGTGGGGATAGCTTAGCTCGCAATAACGAGGATTGAGACATGTTCACGATTAAGAAATGCAGATTGCTCTAACCCAGAAAGCCTCTTACAATGAATGCATGAACACTCACCTATATATAGAGCACAAATACTTATGACATGGCAGACTCACTATCTCGCGCCGGACCCCACACAATGGAAAGGCCGCGCAGACACGCCACCCGGCTCTTGTTTTTTTCAAACCGTAGAGCTGTTGAACTTATTAGAAACCCACCCAGCACAAGCCATGCGCTCAACGTTTGCATTGATTGGCTTTAAATGTGATGAAGGCATTCGCCGCAATCATGGACGCCCGGGCGCCGCTGAAGGCCCTGCTGCTATCCGACAAGCCCTCGCCCGATTACCAATGCAAAAAGAAACAGCCATCTGCTTTGATGTAGGAAATATTATTTGCTCCGATGGCGATCTAGAATCCTCACAACAAGCATTAGGTGAAGTCGTATCCCTATTACTGCAACAAGGTATCAATACCATCGTTCTCGGTGGAGGGCATGAACTTGCATGGGGGCACTTTCAAGGAATCGCACACACCTTTATCCAACAAGATGTAGGCATCATTAATTTCGATGCGCATTTTGATATGCGCCCCACGCTTGCCAATGGCGAAGGCACTTCAGGCTCACCTTTTCTACAAATCGCAGAAGCACACAAAGCGCTTAACCGGCGCCTTGATTACAATTGCATTGGCACTCAACATGCGGGCAATGTTCGCCAAACCCATGAAACAGCTAAACAATTTAACGCAAAAATTATCTGGGCCGATGAATTGCATCAAGGACAATTAGAAAAAACCGTGGATTTTATTGATCGCATCATTGATCAAAACGAAATAATTTATCTCAGCATCTGTTTAGATGTATTTAGTTCAGCATTTGCACCCGGCGTCAGCGCAACTCAAGCCTTAGGCTTATTCCCTTGGCATGTCATTCCCTTGATAAGACAAATAGCCGCTTCAGGTAAAGTTATTTGTTTTGACGTTGCCGAATTATCACCGCGTTATGATTTTGATCATCATACAGCTAAATTAGCCGCTAATTTAGTTTATGAATTTATTCATCATTACAATGAACAGCCGCGTCCTTGGTAATCCAAAAAATAAGATATCTATTCAGTGTGTTTTTATCGTGAGCGTACCTCTATCCTCGTCATTGCGAGCGCGAGCGAAGCAACCTAGTCTTTTCAAAGCTGATTAGTACCATTTGAAGCTCAAAAGCAGCGTTAAAAGACTAGGTTGCTTCGCTCGCGCTCGCAATGACGAGGATAGAGGCACGCTCGCGATAAAAGCACGAATAATTACAAAATAAGAAGATAAACCATGCAAAAACACCTAAAACTCACGCCTCGCAAATTCCAACAATTACTCTTAAACTGGTTTGACCATTCAGGCCGCAAAGATCTACCCTGGCAACAAAACAAAACACCCTACCGCGTCTGGGTTTCAGAAATCATGTTACAACAAACCCAAGTCAGCACCGTCATCGCTTACTATCATCGCTTCATGGAACATTTTCCCACGATAGAAAAACTCGCTGCCGCCTCTGAAGATACTGTTTTGCATTTATGGACAGGTTTGGGTTATTACAACCGCGCACGCAATTTACAAAAAGCCGCAAAAATCATTGTGCAAAATCACAAGGGCGAGTTTCCAAATCAATTGAGTGAATTAGAAAAATTACCCGGCATCGGGCCCTCCACTGCGGGCGCTATTTTATCTATTGCCTTCAATCAGCCTGCTACTATTTTAGATGGCAATGTTAAACGCGTTTTAACGCGCATAGAGGGTATTACAGAATGGCCTGGAACCAAACCTGTCCTAGAGAGACTATGGGCTATCGCGGAGCGATTCACACCCACACAACGCACTGCGGATTACTCCCAAGCGATTATGGATTTAGGTGCAACGCTATGCGTACGCGGAAAACCTCGCTGCATTGATTGTCCTTGCCAATCCTACTGTATCGCTCACGCACAAGGCATAGAAAAAACATTACCTGCTACTAAGCCACGCAAAATACTTCCTATACGCCAAGTCACCTTGCTGATAATGCGCAAACAATCGCACTTAGTATTACTCGAAAAACGCGCTCCCGCCGGTGTATGGGCCAGCCTATGGAGCCTGCCTGAAATTGCAGGCACACCCTCGCCTGCTGAAATCCGTAAAATTTGTAAACAACGTTTTCAATTAACACCAGAGCAACTCACCTTCGGCGAATCATTTCGCCACACTTTTAGCCACTTCCATCTAGATATCGTACCTGCCCATGTGACCGTAAAAGCAATAAGCAGCAAAATTATGGAAGATGCACAGCAAATTTGGTATAACCTTGAGCAGTCCCAAGCGGTAGGTTTACCCGCACCGGTAAAATTATTATTAAACAATTTAGAGAATACCCTATGACCCGCCTTATTGATTGCGCAAAGCTCAAGAAAAAAGCAGAAGGATTAGAAAATCAGCCCTACCCCGGCGAATTAGGCAAAAAAATCTATGCCGAAATTTCCCAAGAAGCATGGCAAATGTGGCTTGCACATCAAACCATGCTGATAAACGAGTACCGTTTAAGCATGCTAGACCCCAAGGCACGTGAGTTTCTAGCCCGCGAAATGCAATTGTTTCTTTTTGAGTCAGGCGGCCAAAAACCCGCTGGTTTCATTCCACCAGAATAATCACTTGACTCCGAGCTCATCAATCTATTTAATAACGCGTTTCACGGTAACTCAATCAAGGCTAGATAGCTCAGTCGGTAGAGCAAGGGACTGAAAATCCCTGTGTCGGTGGTTCGATTCCACCTCTGGCCACCAGGTATATCAAGGGCTAGAAGGAAATTTCGGGTCTTTCCCACTTTAGGGGGCTCTCACCGAACCACACAGTACTCTAACTGTCTCTTATACACATCT
>DHJK01000150.1 GCA_002404295.1 Legionellales bacterium UBA4722 | reverse complement strand
GCATCAAATTTAAGTTTCATGTGGCCAACCATTGTTTAATTTAAATTAATGTTATAAATCATAATTACCTCATTGCTATACAACTTTAAATACAATACCACCTTCAGTATTTTGATTATGAGATTTAATGGTTTGAACAACATTCACCTTCAATTGGTCATTACTATTAAAGCCTTCATCTAAACAGATAATCATTATAGGTAATCTCTCTATCATGGCCTCTATAATTTCAAGAGTTAAATTGCGGTCTAGGCAAATCAATAATGCGCCTTCGCTGATAGAATAAATTTCTTTACTCACAAAAGTAAGTTTTTCAATGGGCGCAGTTAGTGGATAACCTACTTTTAATAGCAACTCATACAAGATATCTTCAGAATTGCGATGCTCAATAATATGCTCGACAAATAACTGTAGCGTTCTACCAAGATTTTCAATATTTGCAGAGTTGCTTTGCCAAACCTTAAAATTACTTGATGATAGAGAAAACGCTTTAAATCCACTATCTGTTAGTGGCGTTATATTTAACCCTGAATTCTCATGAACTTTATTGTGAACGCGCTTAATTCGTTCCCGAGTGATTTCTGCAATAGTGGGAAACTCTGGATTCTCTGTCTTTTCTGGTAATTGTACAAGTATAAACTTTCTTGTTCCATTATCTTCCATGTTTTTCTCAATTACAGCATGTCCAGTCGAGCCTGAGCCAGCGAAAAAATCAAGTATCAAATCATCCTGCAATGTTCCATGTTCAATTATTCTTTTTATTAATTGAATCGGCTTCGGCGTATCAAATATTTTTTGTCCAAAAATATCTTTAATTTCATTATTAGCTGTATCTGTATGCCCAGCATATTGATGTGACCAAAAATTAATTGGAGTCATGCCCTCTCTAACCTCAGACAGGAATGTTTTTATATCAGGTACATCGCGTGTTCCCTCTTTACCCCAATAAAGTTTATTTTCATCTTGCAACTTTTTAAATACGCTTTTTTCGTAACGCCAAGCTTTCTTTGTTGGATTTGTTACTTTCCCTGTAATAGGATTAGTTATGGGGTAGCACAAATTAGGACGCCTGTCAGGCGCAAGTGGATTTAAGAAAGACGCCGCCTTCCATGGCCCACGCGGATCATTGTCAGTGTTTGTAAATCTAGCATTAGCAGCCTCATCTCTTGCCAATAGATTTACTTTAAATTCGTCACTTTTTTGGTAAACGCATATATGATCGATTACAGAAGTAAAGTCATCAGTATTATTACTCCTGGTATAACGTTTTTGCCACTCTATTTGGGCAACAAAATTTTCCTCACCAAATATTTCATTCATTAATGCTCTAAGATTGTGAACCTCATGGTCATCAATACTTATAAATATCACACCATCTTCTTTCAATAAATTTCTTGCTAGAAACAAACGAGGATACATCATGTTTAGCCATTTAGAGTGGTAGCGACCATCGGTTTCAGTATTGACGGAATGCTTAAGTCCATTTTCGTCTACTTGTCCTGAATATTTTAAGTAATCTTGAAGACCCTCATGAAAATTATCAGGATATATAAATTCACCGCCTGTATTATATGGTGGGTCAATAAAAATCATTTTCACTTTACTGTAATAACTCTTTTGCAAAAGCTTTAGCGCTTCAAGATTATCACCTTCAATAATAATATTTCCTGTTGTATCAAAATTAACAGACTCATTTCGCAAAGGTAGCAATGTACCAACTGAAGGTTGCTGAATAATCTTCATACACTCAGCCTTGCCTGGCCAATTTAATCCAAAACGTTCCTTACCTGGATCAATCCATTTTCCTAATGAACGCTGCAATATACTAAAATCAATTTGTCCCTCCTTAAAAGCTTCAGGGAATATTTTTCTTACTGCTTCAATACGATCATCAACGATATTCATTGACGTTAATGCTAATTTTTCAAGTTCTCCGTTCATAATTCACCTAGATAATTTTCCACTTAATTTTAAATAATGTTTTTTGCGCAGCTTTTGCTTGCAACTGAGCCTCAATATTGTCTATCAATTCATCTTTTTTTAGCTCGATACGTTTAGCTTCTGTATCATACTGTCGCCATAAATCATCTCGCTTAGATTCCAGCATTCTTCTATGTTTTTCTAATTTAATTTTTTCTGGAAGATTTCCCGCTAGCCGCGCCATTTTCTTTGTTTCTTTAATTTCAATTTCAAGGTCTCTAATATTGACGCGGAGTGAAGTGCGTTGATCTTCTGCCCAGAGATCAAGCTTATCTAGCTCATCTTCAAAGAATAAAGCATTCCTACTTTCGTTTTCAGTCGCAATTTCAGATATTTTTTTTATTAATAACATCTTTTAAATTTATATTTTCATCTTCTATAGCATGGTCAATAATGTTTGCTGGAAGCGTTAACATACGGGCAATCACTTCTTCTTCAAGAATCTCACCAGCAGTAGTCTTTGCGGCTAAGACAATATATTCTTCACTTTCTAACGCTAACAATGAGAGCTGGCAAGCCTCTAGACATCCTTCTTGACCAATATAGGGTTCAAGGGCGGTAATTTTCCTCCCTGAAAGACTTAAATTAAACTCTATATTTGCTGGCACAGATTCAAGCACCTTACATGCCTCTATAATCTTCTGTGCCAACGGATGACCCACTCTGAAAAGATTAACATCTTGTACATTTTTACCTGAACGATATGGCCCAGGATGTATGGTTTCATTTGGAAATGGATTGCGCTTGAGTAAAAAGGAATTTTTATCGCCTTGAAATTCAGCATAATCTTGAAGAAAAAATCGAGTAATACTCCATAGCCATGCTTCATGCTTAGATAATGCTTCTTCTGCTCTAGCTTTACCTATGCGAAGCTTTTCTTGTACTTCTTCATCAAAATTTTCTAACAATTTATTTTTTGTATCACTTAATCTTGTATTAACTTGTTCTTCTAACTCTTTTTGCAATTCATTAAATTCATATTCTATTTGTTGTGGTGTACGACAGCGCTGATAAATTTCAGAAATCCGTTTTTCAAAATCTACTCCTGATTCGATCACACCTAAAACTTCATCGCTTGCGCCAAATACACCGCTGAATAATTGAAATTTTTCAGATAGCAACTCAAACACCCGCTGATCGGCAGCATTATTTCTATTAAGAAAATTTACCACTACAACATCATATTTTTGACCATACCGATGACATCGACCAATCCGTTGTTCAATTCTCTGAGGATTCCATGGTAAATCATAATTTACAACTAAAGAGCAGAACTGTAGGTTAATACCTTCTGCCGCAGCTTCAGTTGCAATTAAAATAATCGCTTCTTCGCGAAAATAATCAACTAATGCTGCTCTCATATCTGAACTAGGAGAACCGGTTACTCTGTCGGTCGCATAGTGTTTATTAAGCCATTGTTTATAAATCGATTTCGATTTTTCATCCGTGTTTGAGCCGTTAAACATAACAATTCTACCAGCATATTTTGGCGTAGATTCTAAAATATCACGCAAATATTCTTGTGTTCTTCTAGATTCAGTAAAAATAACCGCCTTTTGAGCAGCACCTAAGTCGTTTAATTTCTCAAATCCTTCTTTCAATGCAGTTAGTAATACTTCACCTTTTGAATTCTTAGTAATTGAATGAGCTAATTGCTGTAATTCTTTTACAAGACGATACTCTTCATTCAGCTCGCCCAATTGATCTGGAGAAAGCATTTCTGTTTCAATTCGGGTATCTTCTGTTTCATCTTCGCCCCACTCCTCTTCTAATTCCTGCGCACCTTCAAAATCAGAAGCAGCATCTTGTACATCAATATTTTGATTAAATTTGCCTTGAGCCGTTTGTATTATACCTAATCGCGAGGCAAGAGCATCAAGAGTGCCTGAAATAGCGTAAGTAGACGAAGCTAATAGCTTTCTTAAAATAAGCGTTACAAGTTTTCTTTGGCCAGCGGGGAGAGCATATAGACTTTCACGTTGTAAATATTCTGATACTAAATCATAAAGTTTCTGTTCGTCATCATTCGGTACAAATTCTTGAGTAATTGGAATACGATTGGTATAACGAATATATTCTAAGACTTGACGGCGCAGTGTTCGCTGACAAGTAGTCTTTAAGCGCGCTCTTAGTAATAGAAAATCTTCTTCTGTTTTAAGATTGGAAAACTGATCTTTAAAACTTTTTATATCGCCAAAAACATACTCATCAACAATACTTACTAGACCGAACAATTCTAGAAGTGAATTTTGTAATGGCGTTGCTGTCAAAAGAATTTTAGGTGCATGAGCAAGCGCAGCTTTAATAGCATTTGCAATACGATTTGTGGGCTTATAAACATTACGCAACCGATGCGCTTCATCAATAATAACCAAATCCCAAGGAATTTGTTTAAGGTAAGAATCTTTTGAACGAGCAAAATGATAAGAACAAATCAATATAGTGGCTTGGTCAAATGGATTAAGATTTCCTGCTTTAATTTGATCGTCAAAAGTTCGCTTCTCTAAAATGAAAGATGGAAGAAAAAATTTGTCAGCTAATTCTTGGTTCCACTGTTTTCTTAACGTAGCTGGCGCAATTACTAATAATCGTCTTTTACGCTCAGCCCATTTTTGGGACAGCAAAATACCAGCCTCTATTGTTTTGCCAAGGCCAACTTCATCCGCAAGAATTGCACCCTTTGATAACGGAGAGCGAAAAGCAAAAAGTGCCGCATCAATCTGATGCGGATTAAGATCAACTTGCGCATTCGCCAAGGTAGCGACTAGCTTATCAACGCTATTGGAAGGGCTGCGTTTTGTAAGCTCGTAAGCAAAATATTTTGCTTGGTGCGGGGTGATTTGCATTTATTTCTTACCTTTCTCGGAAGCCAATTTTTCAGCACCACCATTCATGACCCATTGATCAATATCAGACGGCTTAAACTTCCAGAGTTTGCCTACGCGATGAGCTGGTATTGTGCCGCGCTCAAGCCATCTATAGATGGTCTCTTTTGAGACACCCAAGTGTTTGGCGATTTCTTCTAATGAATACCAAGGTTCGGCGCGTTGCATCTAATTCTCCAGTTTTCTAGCTTGATATAACTAATGACACCATGAAAGACTGGCAAAGACAAGTAAAGACGGCTACTTTAGTGAAATTGGTTCATTAATGGGCTTGTATTGGGCTATAATTGGTGAATTCAAGAAAATCAAGGCTGAAAGGGGCAGAAAGCTGATGAAAATGGTAAGCAAAAACATTTTTCTTGAAGGCCAAACATGCCTTACCAGAGGGTGGTATCTTCGTTCTAGCGATATCCAGATCCCTCTTACCCAAGCTGATCAATTTCGCATTGATACTGGTGTTGAAATTGGAGAAATGGCACGCTCGCTTTATCCACAAGGCACGCTCGTTAACGAACGCAACAATATCAGTAATTATGAAAAAACTAAACAGCTAATTAGTGATGATGTTAAAGCTATTTTTGAAGCAACCTTCATACATAAGGATAACATTGCAAGAGCGGATATCCTTGAACGCATTTATGGCCAATGGCATTTGATAGAAGTAAAATCAAGCTCGGCCTCAGAAAAAGTCAAAGATGAATTGATTGACGACCTAACTTACACCGCAATTATTCTCAGTCTTTGTGGCATTGAGCCCAAAAAAATGAGCTTACTGTTGGTATCAAAAACCTATCTATTAGGCATGAATAATAGAGATTTTTTTATTGAAGTGGATTGTACTGAGGAAGTGAACAAAAGAAGATTAAATTTTATTGGCAAAATAGATGAAATAGCACACGCAACTGGTGCGCCAGATATGCCGGAACCTAAATTTATTTACCCATGTAAAGATTGCAACTACTACAAAGAATATTGTTTAGGGAAAAATATTGATGATCCTATCTTTGACTTGCCACGCCTAGGAGAAAAAAAATTCAAGTTATATACTGAAGAAAATATTTCTCTTGTTAGCCAAATACAAATGGAAGATGGACTTTCTACATTACAAAAAATGGTATGGACTACAGTTAGGGATAAAAAACCATTCATCAATAAAGAAAAACTAAAAGAATTGCTAGAAAAAATCATTTTTCCTGCTTATTACTTGGACTTTGAATCTGTTAGTACCGCCATTCCACTCTATAACAACATTGGGCCTTATGAGGAAATTGTTACGCAATATTCTATCCATAAATTTTCCGCCATGAATAGCAATGCAGAGCACTTTGAGTTTCTTGCGGATTACTCAAAAGATGACAGAAAAGCGCTTGCTGAAAAAATACTTACCGACATTGGAAAAGAAGGCAGCGTAATTGTTTATCACGCGCAAGCTGAAAAGAGATTCATTAATAATTTAGCAAAAGCTGCACCCGATCTTGCAAATGAGTTACATAACATAATTGATCGCATCGTTGATTTGGAAGTAATACTAAGAGAAACATATTATCATTCAGAATTCCATGGTAGTTATTCCATTAAGGTTGTACTGCCTGTGTTGGTGCCTGAAATGAGTTATACAAATCTTGTTATTGGAGATGGGCAGAGTGCGAATGTTGTTTTTGCTGAACTTGCACGCAGTAAATACTCCGCTCCTGAAGCAGCGGTGCTTTGCAAAGAGTTATTGAAGTATTGCGGGCAGGACACTTTAGCAATGATAAAAATTCATAACGCACTTACCGTCTTAAGCAATTAAATATTTTATTTTTATCCCTTGTTTTTTCTATTATCAACCACCATATTATACGAATTAAAAACTCTTAGAAGGAACTTAATATGAAACCTTTTTCCCCCTTTGATCGCGAAGCTGCTGAAGAAATTGCGGCAAGAAAAAATTGAAATGCATAGCAAGATTATTCTTGCAGCCCAAAAATTAAACTCCAATCAACATGATGAAGCAGAATTATTGTATTCACAAGCTCGAGATCTTGCTTATTACGTAGGCAAGGGGCTAAAAGTTCGAATCATGAATGAAGATGCAGACCGTGAGATGTGGAATGAACTTAACAAAAAAATTGAGGGATTAAACGCAGCTGCTAGGCTTTAAGCTGTATCCATTTCAGGTTCGGCCCCCATTCGTGTCAAAAGGGGACAAACCTCTATTGGACTTTTAGGCGGATAAGTCAGAAGCAGCCAGATTCGACACTTTTGGGGGTTTTTGCACTGGAGACCATGTAGTATTAACCATATTTATCACAAACAAATAGATTTTTGCACCAGAGGCCTATAAGCCATAGAATGTTTTATTCGCACAATCCAGTTCAAAATACGATCCTAAATTAGCATGGATAAAAAAATTATTATCAAATGTGATTTCACAAATTGACCATGGTTTGAAACCTTTTCTTTCGCAGATACGGCCTTCCCTCTCACAGAGTACAACAATAGTTATATTATTGATCATTTCAACTTTTTCTATTATTAACTTTGGAGAATCATCGTTGTAAGCGAAAACAGCGCTGATTTTTAAATTCTGAAAGTAAGCTTCAATATGATTAAGGTTCATTGCTATTTCTTCCGGACAAGACGGGAAATAGTAAGTCGCACTGAACATATACTGTAAACATTTTCTTGTTAAGGCAGGTTCAAATTTAGCATCTATCCCTAATATTCTGCATTGTTTCGTAAGCTCATTAACATATTGTGTTTTGTGGCTAAAATCACTTGTGTTATTTATTGTCATAGCATTTCCTCTCGTTAGGTTTATACATATGACAACTTTATTAAATACTATTAGGCATGTATCGGAATTAAAACTACGAGTTTTGATTCCGATAAATAATTACTCACCTATATTCATTCTTGCATTTTTTGCTTTCTATCTTCACATATCATAACAAGCAATTTTATTACCCTGGGATTAATTGCTTCATCGGCTAATTTAATACTGTTTTTAATAGCACCATAAGGCTCAACATATTCTCCTCTAGTTTTAGAAATACGACCCTTTGGCCATATAAGATCATAAAGAATTTTTTTCGTAGGGTTGATTTGATTAATTTCAAACCATGTCATTAGATCAAATACTGCAAGTATTTTGCTTTCTTCCCATATATCGAGCTTCGATAAGAAATCATGGGGCTTACCAACCCATTCAGTGAGTTTATTTTTTAAATCTGTGCAGATGTCTTCTTTTAAGTGAAATACATCAACTGATACGGGTATTCCAGTTAAGAAAGGTATGTCTTCATTTGGGCGCCAACTTGCTTGTTGAGAATTCTTATTGAATACGCACCAAGGAGTATCGTGCATCTCCATAAGAATGTCTTTTTGCTTTCCTGTTAAGATTCCATTAGTTAAAGTTTTAGATATAGCGTTTTCAATTGTGAAGCGTTTTGGGTGGTTTTTATACCAGCTTGAATTTACAAGATGGTGATACATGATAATTATGTCGCTAACTGAGGGATATTTAATTGGCTGACGTGAAACTGGTTTTAGTACATCTAGTACGCTTTCGGTGTTTTTAGAAAATAGCATTTCACAAAAAAGTTCTTTCTGCTTTTTTTGAGAAAATTTATTGATTTGATGCGTAAGACCTATTTTATCACGCTTAAAATTATATCTTTTGTTGAGCTCGCATAACCATTCTTCCGGCGATCTGCTTTTATTGTAAAAAACATCATCATACCAGCTTGGTTTTTTTAATTCTTTCGTCATAATGGTATCTCTAGCATTATTTGTATTTACGATTTTAATCGGAAACTGATGGAATGTTTGATAAAATAAAAAAGCTACTGATACTGCAACAGGGATAATTTAAACGGCATATCGT
>DHJK01000157.1:9083-21240 GCA_002404295.1 Legionellales bacterium UBA4722 | reverse complement strand
GAATGGGAAAAAGTAAAAAAATATGTTTGGGATGATTTTTCTAAGGCAAAATCAGCATGGGATTTTTGTAAACTATTTTGTGATAAAATATTTAATTTAGCTTTTTCGATAGGCGCCAGTGTTGTCATTGGTTTCGCGAATCTTTGTATTTATAGTACTAAAGTAACCGCTTTAGCAATTGCTTATGGATTAATAGGAGCCTTCATAACTGTAGCTCTCTGTTTTGCTATTATTACTGCGGGTGTTAAATCTATTTTTTGCATGAGCAGAATTGCCGATTTACTTGAATCTTTTAGTCACTTTGTTTCTAATAAGCTAACTAATTTTGTTGATTTTTTGAGTAAATGTTTTACTCCTAATGATGCGCCTATTCCTGTCGCCGCTCCAAAACTCAATCCATTACAAGAATTAGATAAGACGTGCAATACTGTCACATATCTATTAAAAGCACTGGCTCTAACTGTACATTGTGCTTCAGAAGCCGGAGTTGTTCTCAATGCAACACCAGATATGGGATCTTCACGACAAACAATACTTGCCCTTGGTAAAAGTATGTATTCTTTCTTTACCTCTTTGAAACCTATCTTTTTTGCATCAGAAGACCATAAAAAATCTTCAGCAATGGATGATAATTCTACACCTCACCCTAACCGATAATACAAACATGGCTAGAGAAGCCACAGAAAAAACAAAACCATCTCACAAACCTTAAAGCGATTAACGATTCGCACACATTACAATATCATTAGCCACAAAAGTGCACGCATGGGCAGCATTATCGAGATAGATCTGGCCTGTATAATCAGTCACAATTGCATTAAAATCAGCGCCAATCGGTGGTAAGTTTTGAGAATAAGACATTATCTGTGGTATGACACCAGGAATAGTTGGTATAGGAGGTACAGGTGGAACAGGCGGAGGCACTGGGATTGAAAGCATATCGATTCCATCAAAGAAATGAGTCCCTGCTGTAATAGTATTTAATAAAGTAATATTATTAATCGCTGCTTGTCCTGACTGCCCATTTACAAATCCATTCAGATTAGCGGCAGACGTATTTAAAGCTAATGAACCAACGTTCACAGCACCTGTCACATTATTGGCATTGAATACTGTACTACCTGTTGCATTCAACCCCGTTGCACCCAATCCAGTGAGATTACCCGCTAATTGATTATAGCTTGTTACGTTCAATTGAAGTGTATTAACAATATTATTGACATTATTAATCGTTAAACCACCTAATCGATTCACAGCACCGACATTTTCAACTAACGTTAAATCACCTGTCCCTGCATCTATTATTAAATCAAATGTGCCATCTAAACTGTTATTAAATGTAATGCCATTTCCTGTCACTGCAATCGGCGCACCGAGTATAATACCTGCAGTGGGTGCGGTAAAGCTAACACTACCAGCCGACGTGACATTTGCATTAAGATTAGTTTCACCACCTGCACCACCGTTTACATTCGAATTAATAGCTAAACTTCCGACTGTCGTTGTCACGGGCATATTAAGGGTAATGGTATCATCAGCTAAGACTGATAATGATTTAAACGTCGAGGCATTTGTTTGGAAAACGACACTTCCAGTAGCACCTGTGACTGCACTTAATGTGACAGTACTTGCTATATTAGCCACATCAGCTGCTTGAACACCATCAACGTTGATAGCTGAATTATTCGCATTTGTTAGCGTTAAATTATTGGCTGTGATGCGTTGTAATTCTGATCCTGTCAACGTCATTGTGCCTGCTGCACCACCTACACCAAATATGCCTGCATTAGCAGCAATCGTGGTATCGCCAGATCCGCTATTTAGCGCACCTGTGGTATTTAAATTTACCTCTGAAGCCGTGATTGACATTGCCGCATTCGTTGTAGCAAGTATTATTCCATCCGCAACGGATACAGTATTATCCGATGCAATCGTTAATCCATTCGTAAATGTTGAAGAGGCTGTTTGAAATGAGACAGCACCTAGAGTACCGTTAGTTGCTGTTAATGAAATAGTACCGCTCACATTTGCTGTATTCGCCGCTGTCACTCCATCCGCTAAAATATTACCGTTTAATGCGGCTACAATGGATAAAGTACCAGCTGTAATATGTTGTAATTCTGTGCCGCTGATGAACATACTGCCTGCTACATTACCTAAGCCAATATCACTGGTTGAAATATTATTGGTAATGGTTGTTGAAGTGCCGCTATTCAAAGCGCCCGTGGTATTTAAGTTTAAATCATTAGCAGTAATGGCAATGGTTGTACCACTTGATGCCGTTGCACCATCAGAGACATCTAATGCACCGCCTGTCACAGTGAATGATAACCCACCCACAGTTGTAGCAACATCAGCACCCACTGTGGTGCCTGCATCAGAACTTGTTGTTAATGTTCTAAAACTTGAAGCGTTGTTGAGGAAAGATAGTGTACCTAGTGTACCTGTCGTTGCTGTTAAAGTGGTGGCACCTGAAATATTTGCGCTATTGGCAGCTGTAATACCATCCACAGTAATGGCACCGTTACTTGCATTTGTCGCGGTTAAACCTGTAGCAGTCATGCGTTGTAATTCAGATCCACTGATTGTCATAGCGCCTGCTGTATTACCTAATCCGATACTGGCAGCTGCGATATTTTGAGTCACGCTCATGGTTGTAGCGCTTGTTAATGCACCCGTTGTATTGAGATTTAAATCATTTGCAGACACTGCAAGTGTGGTGTTACTTAATGCAGTCGCACCATCCGATACAGATAATGTACCGCCATTGACAGTGAAGGCTAACGCACCTACTGACGTTGCCAAATTAACACCCACTGTTGTACCTGCATCTGAATTAGCCGTTAATGTTTTAAAGGTTGACGCGTTATTAATAAACGATAATGTACCAAGCGTACCAGTTACTGCAGATAAAGTGATAGTACCGGAAATAGCAGCAGTATCTGCCGCAGTAATACCATCCACAAAAATGCTACTATCAGCAGCGTTTGTTAACGTTAATCCTGTTGCGGTCATTCGTTGTAATTCGGCTCCGCTAATGGTCATCGTCCCTGCAGTATTACCAAGGCCAAGCGTACCTGCTACCGCATTTTCTGCGACGCTCATTGTGGTTGTGCTAGTCAACGCGCCGGTTGTATTTAAATTTAAATCATTTGCAGCGACTGCAAGCGTTGTATTACTCAAGGCGGTGACACCATCTGCTATCGATAATTCACCACTGCCCACAGTCAATGATAATGCACCTACTGTTGTTGATAAGTTAGCATTGACTGGAACACTGACATCCGAACTGCCCGTCAAAGCTCTAAAGCTGGATGCATTATTAATAAAAGATAATGCGCCCAGTGTACCTGTCGTTGCTGTTAATGTAATAGTACCTGAAATATTTGCACTATTGACACTCGTGATGCCATCAACATTAATTGCGCCATTCGTTGAATTAGTGAGTGTTAAGCCTGTTGCAGTCATGCGTTGTAATTCTGATCCGCTAATACTCATGGTACCTGCAGTATTACCTAACCCAATACTACCCGCTGCGACATTTTGTGTGACCGCCATCGTGGTTGTACTTGTCAATGCACCGGTTGCATTTAAATTTAAATCATTTGCAGTCACAGCAAGAGTCGTATTACTCAATGCAGTTGCACCATCCGCTATTGATAACGTACCTCCTGTGACAGTTAAGGCTAATGCGCCAATTGTCGTTGCTAAATTCGCAGCAATATTCGTGTCTGCATCAGATGAGGTGGTTAATGTTCTAAAGCTCGATGCATTATTTATAAATGACAATGTTCCTAGCGTACCTGTGGTTGCAGTTAACGTGATTGTGCCTGAAATATTTGCGCTATTAGTAGCAGAAATTCCATCTACAGTCATTGCACCATCGCTTGAATTTGTCAGCGTTAAGCCAGTTGCAGTGATGCGCTGTAATTCTGATCCACTGATCGTCATCGTGCCTGCTGTATTACCTAGACCAATACTGCCGCCAGCTAATCGCTGTGTAATAGCTGTCGTTGTACCACTGGCAATTGCACCCGTGGTATTTAAATTTAAATCATCTGCTATGATAGTCATTGTGGTGCCAGAACCAATGGTCACGCCATCTGGAACAGAAACAGTACCTGTGTTTGTTATGCTCACTGTGGTACCGCCACCACTTTGGCTAATACCCGTTAATGAAATCGGAATAGTATTAATTAAAGTGATACCACCACTCGTCGTATTGGTGGCATTAAAATTCGAAATGGTATGATTTGCAAAATCGAGCGTTGTGCCGCCAACAGAAGATGTCGTCAGCGTATTTGCTGAAATACGTGTTGTATCGGTAATAGCACCGCCTGAAGTCACACTATAATTGCCACTGACAGCCGCTGTTGCACCGCCTAAAATAATAGCATTTGTATCACGTACAGATACATCGACACCACCATTCACCGTCAATGTGCCAAAATTATTACTGGCATTAGTGAGAGTCGCATTAAAACTGCCTGATCCAAGTGTGGTTAGACCTGTAATCACTAACGCACCACTTTGTATCATATCACCGCCTAAAGAGAATGCGGTTAACGTACCTGTTAATGTCAATGCAGGTAAATTGATGGCCGCATTATTAAATGTAAATGATACATTACGTAATCCGGACGGCAACGTAGGAATGACTGCTGATGCATTATTATTAGCGAGCGTAATATCACGGATTGAGCCCGCGCCACTGACGGCGTAAGTAACGGTTTGGTTAATATTATTCAATGTATTTGGCATTAAGATATCTGAAAGTGCGCCAGTCACTTCAAATGTGGCAGGCGCAGAAGTCATAGTGATGATGCCATTATAGGTTTGTGCACCGCTTGTTTTCACAATGCCACCGTTAATGCCTAATGTACTTCCTGCATTTGAAGTAATCGTAGTTAATGGAGTTGTTGATCCTACTGTATTTTGTAAGTTAACTGTTCCTAATCCACCAATGGTAAGAGCCGCTGCTAATCCATCAATGGTGCCATTTAATGTTAATACATCGGATCCAAGTAACGTTGAAATCGTTCTAGTAGCAGCCGTTCCGCCTAATGTGATATTGCCATCTAGTGATGCAGCACCTGTACCGCTTAATGTAGCAGCATTATTGAATGTGATGGCTTCTGCTCCGACTGCAACGTTATTAATTTGTAAAGTACCACTCACACTCGTGCCGCTTGCGGTTGAACCTAAACCAGACGCATTAGCCACATCTAATGTACCGGCACTGACAGTGGTTAATCCTGCATAGGTATTTGTCCCCGATAAAGATAATGTGCCTGCACCGGCCGTCGTGATCCCAGCGATTCCATCGCTGATAACAGCAGAAATAGTTAAGTCATTTGTCGCTGTACCATTATTTACGGTAAATGTTCGTGTTACACCACCTAATGCCAGGTTGCCACTGATGGTTGAACCTACTGCGCCTGAGCCATTGACATTGAGTGCGACTGCACCACCCAGTGTTAACGTACCTGCACCACCTGTTGCAACGGTTGCGCCTGTGGTCGCACCGCTATTTAGAGTTAATGTAGTAATCGTATTATTAAATCCATTAAAATTGAGTGCGCCGGGTGCGAGCACTGTGAAGGCTTGTGCTGTAGAAAATGCATTAGCAGCACCTGCTAATATTGTGCCTGCATTAACTCGAATACCGCCGCTGATGGCGACACTGCGATTCTCAAGTAAAACGCCTGCACCATTTTTAGTGAGACTGCCTGTACCTGCCACTGGCACATTTGAACCAAGGGTTAAATTACTCACTGCAAATATTTTTGCTTCAGCAGTACCAAACGCAAGACCACCCGATGGCGCAGTCGTTGTTTGAATTGTATTAGTGCCACCAATAGATAGAACATTTCCACTCAGTGCTGCGGCCCCTAGAGTGAGTGTATTAGCACCCGCTGTATTATCGAAATTATAAGTAATACCACCCGATAACAATAAAGAGTTAATCGAAAATGTATCATCTGCCGTACGATTTGCGGTTAGCTTTAAATTAACATTTGCAGCAGGTGCAGCCGCGTATTCAGAAGCTAACAAAGGACGAAGACCATTCACTGATCCTCCTGTTGGATTATACGTAACAAAATCTGTACCCGACCCCGTATTGCCTGTAGCACCACCATCACCAATCGCGCCTCCAAGAATGTTAACTGTTGTTGTACCAGACACAGCACCTGCAACACCTGTTAGAGTGGGCGCGACAGTGAAAACAATATTTGAATTATTTGCCGTTCGCGATGCAACTGTATTAAGGCCTAAATTAACGCCGCGAAATAAAACGCCTGCACCTGCCGAACGACTGAATGAAGCAAATGTCAACTGAGTATTAAATGCTGCATTAGGCGACACTGTGACAGTTGAATATCCTGAAGTTAACGTTAATGTACCGACTGACTCCGTTGTATTTGCGGCACTATTTCCAATAATTTCAAATTCACCGCCCGTTAAAGTCAATGCATTAGCAATACGATCTCCATTATTAGCTCCACTATTATCCAGTGTTAATTTAGAATTACTCGCAACAGAAAATGCGGTACTGGTTGCAGTGCCGCCACCGCTTAATGTTAGTTGACCTGCGTTGACAGCTGTTGCACCCGAATAAGTATTAATCGCACTTAATGTTAATAATCCGCTGCTATTTTTTGTCAATGTGCCAGTGGTTGTACCAATCACAGAATTAATTAACATATTGCCTGCGCCTGCAATTGTTAATGGACGTGTTGCACCTGTAATACCCCCTGATAGTGTCAATGTGCCTACATCCGATGTAATAGCTGCCCCACCTGCGCCTAAAACAATGCCACCACTCCATTCATTACTATTTGCTAAATTACGTAAAGCACCTGCTGAATTCACACCTGTTCCAATCATGGAACTAATCGGTTCAGCAATCAAAAGTCCACTTCCATCAATTTGTACAGCGGCACCGGATGCAATGGTGGTCGCACCTGCTGCTGTACCTAAACCTGAATTATGTTGAACATTGACAATACCGGTGGTAATAGTTGTTGTGCCTGTGTATGTATTGTTTTGCGAGAGTGTTAACGTACCTACCCCTTGTTTTGTTAATCCACCAGAACCACCAATAGCCGCTGTTTGAGTCACACTACCCGTCGCATTTAATATAAGTGCTGATGCAGCTGTGCCTGTGGTAATTCCTGCATTAATCGCAATATTATTTGCAGCCGTTAACGTTAAGGTACTCGCCGTTGCCCAACTAATTGGATCCACTACTGTAATATTACCAAGTCCTGTGCCTGCTGCATTCGTCGTTGTTACAACCACATTCGCTAAAGCTAATGCCGAATTTAATGTGCCCGTCGTTAATAAAGAATCTTGTATAGCGCCTGTTGCTTGAAATGAGGTGGTTCCTATATTTGCCGTATTATCAGAGCCAGTCATGCCCGCAGTCGTTGCATTTGCTTGATTGAGTGCAATATAAATATTGGTAGGATCAAGTAACCATGTACCTGTGGCGCCTGCTGGTGCACGTAAATCAACAACAGAGTGATTCACATCTAAATATTTTTTACCTGACGTCTCAACAAATCCACCATCACCATTCTTTATGCCGCCTCTTGCTGAAATAGTGCCGTAAAATTGTGTATTCTTATCCGACCAAACAATGACCTTACCGCCATTTCCTGCAGTGATGGCATCAGCAACTATAGCCACATCAGCGCCAACGAATGTATTTTTCGCATTTTGAATGGTTAGATTTTTTCCTTGATAATCACCGCCAATGAATACTTCACCGCCGCCTACATCACCCGACACATCGATCAATGCACTTTGGAGCACTTTAATTTGATTGCCAGTAATATATACCTTACCTCCCCTCTCACCCGATTTTCTTCCTGATGCAATGAGTTTCCCGGTGACATTCACATTTCCCTTTTTACCCGCCATCAATATAATGACACCGTTTTTCATACCTACGGAGTTTGCTTGAGCAATACCTGACATATTAATGGCATTATCTAAAATTTTACTTGCCGTATGCGCTGTCACAGCAATTTTGCCGCCGTTCGCGACAATCGTTCCCATATTGTTAACACCGTCTTTTAACGCAACCCCATGTCGATCGCGGGCAGGCGCTAATACTTCTTTATCAACTGTAAATTCAATTAAATTATTACCTGAAAAGTGAACAGTGTATTCGCTGCCGGCAGCTAAAATAACGGTGCCTAAATTAGCTTCGATATAACCATTATTCACAATACCAGACCCAACGAGTGCAACCAACCCTGCTTCTGCTGTTTTAATAAAACCATCATTAATAATTGCCCCGTTCCAATCGGGTGATTGAACAAAATGATAATTACCTGCCATGAAATCTTGATTACTGATACTACCCGTCGTTGCAAGGATGCCGGCGACATCCACACGCGCCGAAGAACCAAAATAAATACCTGCAGGATTCACTAACCAGACTTGACCATTTGCAGATATCCTGCCATAAATTTCTGACACGCCTTGATAGGGGTTGATACGATTAAGGATAATTGAGCTTGCATCGGGTTGTTGAAAACGGACTTGTTCGTTCGATGAAACATTAAATGATTGCCAATTAACAATGGCCTTATCTGATCCTTGATTGACTTGCACAGTATCGGGTGTAGGAGATGAAATAACAGCGCTACCTGCAGCGACAGACCCACCCTCAGGCAGTGCATAACTGTCGGAAAATACACCTGCGCAAACAGCAAAAACAATAATAAAAGAAAAGAAACGGTTTCGCAAAAGTGTAGACTGCTTTTCCATCAATCGCAGATAAGTGTTCATCTAGAACACGTCAGCAATGAATCATTGCCTATCCTCCTTCCGTCGTTATGCAGCTCGTTTTTTAGAACAGCCAACCCGCACTTCAAAAATTTATTTTTGAATTTAGATTGCGCACTAACATATACAAACTCACACCAAAATGACATAGATCACCTCTATTATCAAACAGTGCTCCCCACTGTTAAGTATAGACTATAAATTGAGAATTGCAGGAAATATTGAATATATATTTCCTGTATAAACAGAGAGTTAACAGATTATGTCACAAAAAAACAGTGATTGATCAATTTTTGGCTATTCGCGCTATCCTACGCACTATACTCAAAAAATCCATTGTACTTATTCAGAAATCGAGTATAATGTGTACAAATTAACTGCGACACTTCTTGAGGGAAATAAAAATGATTAAGCTAGCTTTGTTTTTAGCAACAGCGTGCCTAAGCTTCAATGTGTTTGCTGTTACTGTAGGTGATATAAATTCAGCGCTGTATAGAACCAATCAACAAACAGCACAAGTGCCAGCAAAAATGATTTATGGTGGGCGAGATGTTATTAGTCCAGCAGATGTAAATCAAACAACAGAAAGTGCGCAGACGAAAGTGAGTTAGTTAATGATTATTGTAACAGCTCACCCCGCCGCCGTCATTGCGAGCGAAGCGAAGCAATCCATCTCGAAAGCAAAGCTTAAGTACCTGAGATCAGCTTTCTGAAGTCTTGCTTTCGAGATGGATTGCTTCGCTTCGCTCGCAATGACGGCGGTGGGGCGTGCGGTTAAGTAAGAAGGGGAGCTTACTTAATATTCAAGAAGCCATGCTTATCTTTGCTTGTTTCATCAAGCTGTCTTTGTACAGTTCATACTCTAACAATCCTTGCGTATTTTGTATCTGTTCTGCAAAAACACGATACTCATCTTTATTATTGAGCGCGCCTTCCTTAACCGCTTTCACACCAATAATGGCATACCCATTAGGTATTTTTGTAATCGCATATGAAATTTTCTGATCGCCTTGAGGTTTTTGGATAGAGAATGCTGCATCCAAAATAGCGGAATCAATTTTTGTTGCATGTCGGCCAATCATGCCTGGGGAGCTCCAGCGTAAATGGTACTGCTGCATAATTTGGTCTGGGTTAGCAGAGGCTTCTAATTTTTGTTGTATTTCAGTTGCAAGCAGTTCTAACTTTTTATTGATTGCAATCGTCTGTAGTTTGGAAACTATTTCTTTTTGCACTGTAGACAATACCAATAACGCAGCAGGCGTATGTGATTTCAGACGAACAACAATGACTGAATCAGGGGTCACTTGAATAACATCACTATTATTTTGTAAATTTAAGACTTCATTACTAAAAGTGACTTCACGAATTTTATTATTAGCAGCAATGCCTTTACCTGCTTTATCTTTAACGAAGGGTTCGCTCGCCTTAATAGATAACCCTAACTCTGTCGCAGCAGGTTTTAATGAATCTGGATGTTCATAGGTTATATTGGCTAACTTCTCTCTTACAGTTGCAAACTGTTCTTCGGCTTTTTGATGAGTTAAAGCCGCGGCTACTTTATCTTTTACTTTTTCAAACGGTTGAATCTCTAGTTTTTTCTGTTTATCTTTGGCTGGCAACGAAAAAGAACTGCTATTTTCATCATAATAATTTTTTATTTCTTGCGTCGTTATATGTATATTTTTTTCAAGGTCGGAAACTGCGAGCTCGATATACTCTACACTTGCCTGCTCTAATGTTTGATACTCTGAAGCATGCTGTTGATAGTAAGCCTGTATTTGGTCTTCTGAAATTGCAATAGACTGATTGACGAGCTGTGGTGATAGTTCAGTGTACTGAATATCACGCTCTTGATTAACAAGCGCTATGGTTCCTTCAACTTCATTAGGCAAAGAAAATGATGTGAAAATGGTGCCTAAACGTGGCTGATCAATCAATAAGGTCGTTTTGATCAGTTCTAGAAAAGTTGCCGTTGAATACATAGTCATTGACATCACTTGCTGAAAACGAGCCAGTGAAAATTGACCATTGACTTGAAACTGTGGCATGGATTCTAAAAAACCATCTATTTGTTGCGGTGAAACACGATACTTTTGTTGCAAAGATGCTTGTTTTAAAACTTCAATTTCTATTAATTCTTGTAAAGCACGTTCTCTTAAATTTTTATCAGCACTTAACGGTAATTGTACATTGGATTGCATTTGTGCTTGTCTGTGCACGCGCTCTAAAGCAGCGGAAAACTGTGCTTTTGAAATTTCAATACCATTGACTTGGGCAACGAAAGACGTTGCAGAGCCACCCCCCAAGTAACTGTGAATACCCCATAAAGCAAAAGACAAAATAAGTAGAGAAATAATGACAGTAGCTATCCAACCATGAGTATGATCACGAATGCTCATTAGCATAAAAATTTTTGAATCCTGATATTAAGAATAAAATAATAAAACAAGAAAGGCTCTATAAAACAATATTGGCGGAGCGGACGGGACTCGAACCCGCGACCCCCGGCGTGACAGGCCGGTATTCTAACCAACTGAACTACCACTCCACGAAACTTTTTTTATCAATCCTTATCAAGTACGTCAATTAATCCTTTTGTGGATCCCTTTTGCAAACGGGAACCTTTCGCACTTTTGAAAATGGTGGGTGCTGAGGGGTTCGAACCCCCGACCCTCGCCTTGTAAGGGCGATGCTCTCCCAGCTGAGCTAAGCACCCGCATATCAAAAATCTTTATATCTACTCAGTATCCGTTTTAGTCACTTTCTCCCCCGTCATGAGGAAGGGGGAGAGGATACTCTGAGTTAGAGGTAAAACTCAATCTTTTTTTGAATCTTTTACAGCTTCTTTCAATGCCTTGCCTGCTTTAAAGCCAACACGCTTAGCAGCTTTGATTTTTATCTCTTCACCCGTCTGAGGATTACGCCCCTTACGTGCTGCTGTCTGTCTTACGACAAAGGTACCAAAATTCACGAGTACGACTGGCTCGTCTCTTCCTAACGAGGACGCAATCGCTTCCAAAAATGCAGCTAATGCGCGCTCTGCAGCGGCTTTAGTCACTTCTGCTTTCTCTGCAACCAGCTCAATAAGCTCTGCTTTATTCATAATACGTACTCTCTAAAAGAATCTATCCATAGTTAATGTAACGAACCCAACCCTTTTTTATCACTCTAAAAAAGCTTCTGTTTTTGCTATATCCGCGTGAAGTGTGTTTATACCAATTGCGGGAAACTCGTGTCAAGTAATGGATGAAATATATTTAAAAGGATCATCGATTCTTGAACAACCTAATCGTGCCCGTGACCGTCTTTTCTTAATCTATAAATTGCAAGGCTAAGTTGCTTAGGACACCTCTCCCCT